>CAZVWZ010000026.1:1360-4162 GCA_964631195.1 uncultured Desulfurococcaceae archaeon | reverse complement strand
AATCACTAGGCCATGCAGCATAATCACTCCACCATTGATATTCGAACTGACTATCACCACTGAATACATTTATGAATGCCTCTGCAGCGTCATTTGAATATGGTAGATCACGTTCACCGACTGAACTGTAGGATTCCACGCTTTCAATACTTACTCGTACTTTTTCATCACTATAGACATATGATGCACCAGTGAACGCATAAAGCATCAAGATCATTAGTAGTAATATAATAGCACGCATCACGTTCACCAATTTTAATATGTTATCGAAATGATATATGTATATCGCAAAGAAATTATTTATTAAAATGAAGTATATTTAACTATGTTAAAGAATTGTTAATCTATATTTATATAAGCTTAAGTATCTGAGACTTTGTGAAGATATTAATGTTCTTATATTTCTTTCTTAATACAGTTAATTTATTTATAGATCAGTTGCGTTTTTATGAATAGTTGTAATGATAGAGATAATTAATTAGGTCAATAGAAAATATTAATTTATTAATATTAACCTAGATATCTTGAAAGAGGTCTGCATATCATGCCTCCTACGGAGAAACTCATTGGTATAATTGGCAAGACTAATGTAGGTAAATCAACGCTTTTCGCAGCAATGACATTAGCTCCTGTAGAGATCGCTAATCATCCATTTACTACAATTAAGCCTAATGTTGGAGTCGGCTATGTTAAGAAGAAATGCGTACATGTAGAACTAGGTGTAAAATGTAATCCAAGAACAGGTTTCTGTCTAGGAGACTATAGATTCATACCTATAAAGATAATGGATGTAGCAGGACTTATACCTGGAGCTCACCAAGGAAAGGGCCTTGGAAATAAGTTTATGGATGATCTAAGGCAGGCAGATGTATTGATACATGTTGTTGATGCTAGTGGTTCAACAGATGCTGATGGTCACCCGGTATCTCCTGGTACATATGATCCTGTTGAAGAAGCTAGACTTATTCAGAGAGAAGTTGATCTATGGTTTGCAAGTGTTGTGTCCAAGGTATGGGAGAAGTTTGTTAGACATGTTATTGCTTCTAAGAATCCTCTTGAACTATTAACTCAGTATCTCTCCGGATTATCAGTTAATAAATACCATGTAGTAGAGGCTATTAGGAGTGCAGGGCTAGAAGGTAAAAAGTTCATTAACTGGAATAGACAAGACGTAATCGATTTTGCAATATGGCTTAGAAGGGTATCTAAGCCAATAATTATAGCTGCTAATAAATCCGATATACCTACTGCAGAAGAAAACATTAAGAGGCTTAAGGAGGAATTTGGAGAGGACAACGTTGTACCAGTTAGTGCATTAGCTGAGTATGTCTTGAAGAAAGCTGCTTCTAAAAACTATATAAGATATGTACCTGGAGACAATAATTTCGAGATCATTGATGAATCTAAACTTACACCTAGTCAAAGGAAAGGATTAAAATACATAGTTGATCATGTATTGAGTAAGTGGGGTTCTACAGGTGTCCAAGAATTACTCAATAATGCAGTATTTAAAAAACTTAGATTAATAGTAGTCTATCCAGTAGAGGATCACCATAAATACACTGATCACTATGGGAATGTTTTGCCAGATGCATATCTTGTACCAGAAGGTACAACTGCAAGAGAACTAGCCTATATGATACACACTGATCTAGGAAAGACATTCATTTATGCCATTAATGCTAAGACTGGTGAACGCATCGGCGAAGATCATGTTTTAAAGGATGGTGATGTAATTAAGATCGTTGCCGCCGGCGCACATCACTAGATGATCTAAGGCTCATTTTCCTCCAATACTCCATAGCCTTTCTATAATAGTAATTATCTTCTTTCCTAGGTCCAAATGCTTCAAGTCCCTCCTTTAATAACTTCTCTCTATACATTTGTGCTTCATCTAACGTTATTTCTCCATGTTCCTCAAGATAGTCTATGACCTTTATAGCTTCTTCAACAGACTTAGCCCTACGTATATAGTCTATGGGGCCTGGAAGATACCCTCTCCATGGATCAGTTAATGGGGTCTCAAAGCGTAGGTCTATTGATGATCCTTCTGGCTTGTCTTCTGAGAACAATTCCTTCGCAATGTTAGGATATTTCTTTTTAAATTCTTCAATACTCATCCTCATCTCGATTTCAGCCCTATATTATTACATCATCTATTATTCATATCTAGCTTAAAGGCTCTATATAGTATTCTATCTTAAATCTTAGAAAAGATCTTGGAGGTACATCCTCATATACTACTGCACCAGGGGCTATCCAGCTATAAGAGCCTACTTTTACACCAGGCATAAGAGATACATTGATCCCTGTCTTTACACATCCACCAATTATTGCACCAAACTTTCTCCTGCCAGTAGAGACTCTTCTGTCTTTAATAGTCACTTTAACAGGTTTATCATCAAAACGTAAATTAGCAGTTATAGTACCAGCTCCAAAGTTCACACCTTCGCATATGATGCTATCACCTACATAGGAGAGATGACTTACATGGACATGTTCCATGATAAGGCTTTCCTTAACTTCAACACTAAAGCCAACGACCGAGTCATTACATATAACACTATATGGTCTTATCCTAGCATTAGGTCCTATAACTGCACCTGAACCTATGTAGACAGGGCCTTCGATATAAGTACCCGATCTGATGAGAGCGCCGTCTTCAATAACTATATTATTTCCTTTAATAGAAACATTTGATTCAATGACTCCATTAAATTTAGAGCCTTTTACCAAGTATTTAAAAGCCATTTTATTAGCATCCAATATATTCCATGGAAGGCCTATGTCGATCCATTTCGA
>CAZVWZ010000026.1:0-1260 GCA_964631195.1 uncultured Desulfurococcaceae archaeon | reverse complement strand
CTAGATCCAAATAATAGATTAACTCTTTTCTTAGAATCTAGAATAAGCTTGGCTAATTCATCCTTTACATCACAAATATATTTCCCCTCAGGCTCAAAGACTATTATTGGCTCATTACTTCTATCACGTACAAGTTGATGTAAATCCATTATATGAACTGGTACTTTATATGGTCTATATGGATAACTTTTTCTCTGAACCTCGTATCTAGAATTAATCCCTTCTAATACGGATTTTATAAATAACATCATTTGCCCAGCATCAACGATTCCTTTAGGAGCTATGACTAGCTCGCCTACCTCAAAATTCTGTACTTCCCTACCAATTCTCCTACCCATAACCATTATAGAGTCTCTAGGCCCTAGATATGGCATTTGGACAACAGCTATCCTCCTAAATAGTTTTTGAAGAGGCTTTTTACCAGGAGCATATTTATGCCATTCAAATGAACTAGGAACCACGGATATTAATGCGATATCGCTTATTATCTCAACAAGAACAATCTTATCAGGATATCTCAGGTTAACAGATGCACCAGTAGCTTTCCGGACAGCATCTCCAACAACTACATTAATATCAATACTTGTAAAGCTATGCTTACCCCTACGTGTAGTACGTACAGCAAATGTTTCATCACTACTAATCTTCTCCCTAGCAATAGATGCGGCTACTTCAGCGATCTCCTCAGGTGTGGTCGGGGCTATAGCATCAACCAGTATGACCTTATCAGCCTCAACAACTTCCTCAAGAATCCTCTTATAAAGTTCCTCACGATCGAGTTTCCCTGCTCTAACAAGTACTAATCCCTTAAATCCTTTAGGCGACGGAAATACCTTAGCCTCGTCATCAATCTCTATAATACGTGATGCAACAATTTTTTCAAAACCAAGACTTGTCTTAACAAGTATATCATATTTATCAACCATAGTCCTAAACCCTTAACATCCATGAATACACATTTTTATATACTGTCTAGGAAAATCTTAGCTACTCTTCAAATAATAATATGCTATAAGAACTATAAATTAAATACACAAAGAGAATAGTCCTTAGAGAGAACTTTTATCTCTTAAACATCAATGGAGATACAACAGTTGCTGACTTAGGTCCTTCTGGTGATGGAATTGCTAGTAATTTAGACTTATAGATCTCTACCTTTCTGATTGGATAGATCTTTCTTGCTGCTTCAGCTATTTCTTGAGAGAATTTCCCAAAGATCATTGCCTGAATTACTTCATCAAATGTCATTTGAGGTACTTG
>CAZVWZ010000025.1:0-14587 GCA_964631195.1 uncultured Desulfurococcaceae archaeon | reverse complement strand
TCTTGGAGTAAATAAGTTTATAAGATTAGGAACTGCTGGAGCACTACGTCCAGAGATCGAGATAGGCTCGCCAGTAATTGCATCGGGAGCAGGATACATTTATGGGGGATCAGGTCTTGGAATGTACTTACCGAATATATGTAGTGGTTCAGCTCCCGATCCTATACTTGCTACGTATGCTTATAAGAAACTTTTAGAAAAAGGCTATACACCATACATAGGCCCTGTATTTACTAGTGATGCATTATATGCCGAGAAGAATTTCATAGAAATGCTTTCGAGCAGAGGATTTATAGCTATTGAAATGGAAGCTGCTTGTCTCTATGCATTATCTTGGATGAGAGGATGGAGATCATTGGCTGTACTTATCATTAGTAATAACCTAGTTAGAAAAACACCTTTCAAGAGTACTATGGAGTTAAAGAAATTATTTCTTGACATAGCATCTATTCTAGCCGATATTCTTATAGAGATAGAGTAGCTTATACGGGTATTTTAACTATTATTTCATATTAGAGAAAATGGTTAATGTTTAGGTGTTGAAATGAGTAGTTCCTTTAGGGAAAGAATCTATCCTCCATGGTATATTAAATCGCCATACTATGAAGTAATTGATCGGGAAAAGAAACTCATTAGATGCAGAATTTGTGAGAGAAGATGTTATTTAAGACCTGGAGTAAAGGGTGCTTGCTGGAACCATATGAATATTGATGGCGAACTCTATAATGTAGCCTATGGATTATTAAGTGCTGTTGAAAGTAGACCTATAGAGATAAAGCCATTATTCCACTATTATCCAAATTCTACAGCATTGACATTCTCGGGTTACGGATGTAATTTCCGTTGCCCCTGGTGTCAGAACTATCTACTTAGCCAAGTTCCGCCCAGTCCAGATAGAGCATTCTATATGTCTCCTAGAGAACTTGTTCGAGAAGCTTTGAGAAGAGGAGATGATGGTTTTAGTGCTAGTTTTAATGAGCCCTCCATACATTTTGAATACTTACTTGATCTTGGAGAGTATGCATTACGTCAAGGATTTTATTTGATGATGGTAACAAATGGCTACTTTACTACTAATTCTCTGGAGAAGCTTGTAGAGGCAGGTTTTACTGGTTTCAGTATTGATATAAAGGGTTGTCCATATACTTATAGTAGATTCCTTGGTGCCGATCCACTAATTGTCTTTCGTAATGCACGTAAACTACTCGATCTTGGTGCCCATGTTGAAATGGTTTTTCTAGTTGTTACTGGAGCTAATGATGATGAGGAATGCATTGAATGGGTTATTGAGAAACATATTGATTATCTAGGTACGAGTACACCACTTCATATAAACAGGTATTATCCAGCCAATAAATATTATGAGCCAGCTACTAGTATGAAGAAACTTTTAAAAGCATATAAAATAGCGCGGGAAATGGGTATAGAATATGTATATATAGGTAATATATTGGATGAAAGGTATCAGGATACATATTGTCCAAAATGTGGTAAAAAATTGATAGAAAGAAGGAGGAGTAGAGTAGTATTTTGGAGACTTGATGATAATAGATGTCCTCGATGCGGCTATAAAATAAATATCTACGGTAAATACATACCGGGTAAAGAATCTCCATTATTTATATAAGGATGCATTCATAATTTATTTAATAAGGTTACAAGTATTTATGAATAGGCCTGGAGCAGTGTATCATATGAGAGGATTAGTATTATTAATGTTTGTAATAATCATTGTCAATCTATTATCATATCCCATAACATTTTCAGCCTACTTATCTGGTTTTAGAGATATTATTGGAGAGAAAATGGAGTGGTTTAGATTAATACAATCAAATGGTTCTGAAATAGATATCTATGGTAGATTCGGAGGATACGGTAAATCTTTGGTAGTACTGCTTGTAGATGATCTTGGGTTATATAACCAGTCTATAAAATTAATAAACTATATACTTAATAATTATAATCCTCCAGCTATTGTAATAGCCTCTAATTTAGCTACTTCATTTGAAGTCATTGAAGAAAAGTTCAATATAACCATTGATACGTATAGGAATTTGCTAGTTGATAAAAGATATGGTTTCTTTACCCCGGTTTCTACTTTTTCTTTTGAAACAGTGTTTTTAAATACTATAGGATTTATAGACGTTCATGGAAATAGCGTCATTAACTACAAAATTTTAGGTAATGCTTCTGTTTACGATGGTGAGAAAATAAATACAATACCTGTATTTTTAGAAGTGAATATTAATAGGGACAATAAATACATTACATTGTTCCTTATAGGTTCTCCATATCTTTTCCTAACATTAGATCCATATTTGGATCATAGCCTCTATTATAATGATCTTAGAAATTATATTGTTTTAAAGGCAAAAAATATGGGTGCTAAAGGAGTTGTATTAATCGATGACTTAAGATTAGATTTATTCAAGGACACTATACAAGTTGAAACAGAAAAAGTTGAAAGTTCTTCACCATCTTATCAAGAGGATGGAAATAATGTACAACCCAAAATAAATATACCATTCATAAGATTCGTTCCACCAAATATTGGGTCATGGAATGTATTTATTTCTATTCCAACTTCACTTGTTATATTAATTATTATATTCTTTCTGATCATTATAATACAGCTATACATGGCTTTATTCTTAGAGCCGCACAGTCAAAGAATAATTCCTAAACCATATAAACTAAGAGAAGTACATGAATCGTCCAGTCATAAAGAGCCTTCTAAATTTCTCGTATTAGATGATATACATGACTTTATCATATTATTATCTAAGGGTGAGAAATCAGATGTTTTAATAATTGAATCATATAATTTCTTAAATAAGTTATTGAGAGAAAAGATTGGATTCAATATAAGAAATATAATTAAGGATAAACGTGCACTAGCAATAGCTTCAGAGACAACTCAGATCGAAGAGCAAAAATTGCTAGATATGCTTAACTTCCTACATAAAGTATATATTAGCATTATATCAGGTGATTATATGTATGTAAGAGATTTGTCCTCTATACTAAATAAAGTCTTAATTATTGTATCAACTATAGCTAAAAGACTTAAGGTGGTATAGCATATGATAGAGTGTAGCTTTACATTTGAAAATGTTCTTCATTTTTATAAAAGATTAGACGATATGTTATCTAAATATATGGTTGGATTTGAACTTGAACTTAAAATAATTACTGCTACACTATTGTCTGAAGGTCATGTCCTCTTAAATGGAATACCTGGAGTTGGTAAAACGGCTCTTGCAAATTCATTAGCGAGAGCATTAGGTTTGTCTTTTAAGAGGATACAGTTCACACCCGATCTCTTGCCAAGCGATATTTTGGGAACAATGGTATATAATCAGAAAATCAATGATTTTATATTTAGGCAGGGACCAGTTTTTGCAAATATCGTTTTGGCTGATGAAATAAATAGAGCTAATCCCAGAACACAGTCGGCTTTGCTCCAAGCTATGCAAGAAAGGAAGGTGAGTATCGAAGGAAAAGACTATCTTCTCCCCAGACCATTTATGGTTATTGCTACACAGAATCCTATAGAATTTACCGGTATATTTCCTCTTCCAGAGGCATTGCTTGATCGCTTTATGGTTAAAATAGATATTCCATTACCGAGTAAGAAACAAAAGAAGGAGATACTTTATAGGGCAAATAAACTAACAAGACCTTTTGATGAATGGGATATAGAGCCTATAGTTGGTATAGATGAACTAAAGTGTCTCATGCAATTGGTGTATAAAGTTAATTATAGATCCTCCGTTCAGGGAAGACCCGATATCGTTGATTACATAACAGATCTTATTGAAGCTACGTGGGCTCATCCTAAAGTAGAATATGGAGTATCTCCACGTGCTGGTCTCTTTACATTGCAGCTTTCAAGAGCCTTGGCTTTGCTTGATGGAAGAAACTATGTACTACCTGATGATGTCAAGATCGCGGCTATGTATACATTTCCACATAGAATTATATTAAAACCTGAGGCTAGAGCAGCTAATGTTGATACAAAAGAAATTGTAAACGAAATTATCAAAGGAGTTGAAGCGCCTGTTCCATAATGAGATGATGAGGATATGGTTAAACCAATAATTTCTGAAGTCGTTATATCGAAAAATGCAAGTTTTCTATTTTTGTTATCTTCAGCACTTATAATAATTGGTTCAATAGGAGTCTCTATCTACTCTACAATTATCCGGCAATATAGCCGGAACTTTATATTTGGATTCATATCCTTAATAGTAGTAGGATTATTGATCTACGCGATATTGAAGTATATTAAGCATAAACTTATAATAAATGCATATTTATTGACTACTAGCAGTAACTGGGAAAGAATATTTCCTAAGGAAGTTAATGAAACGGAGGATACATATATAAAAATAATTGGTGAAGTATCCCATTTACAAGATGTAGTTAATGCTTATTTAGTTGATGAAGTACCTGAAAACTTTAGAATAATTGAGAATAGTAACAATTGGTATGGTAAGCTTAGTCATGAATCAACTATATTATTAAAGTATAAAGTTAAGCCTGTTTTTGGAACACACTACTTCGGCCCATTAAATATAAATCTACATGATCCTTACGGCTTCTTTGTTGTTAAATTACAAGCACCACTTTCGGCGGCAATAAAAGTTTTACCTAGTATAATTATTGATCCTAGGGAAATAGTACTTAATCTATCAAGTAGAATTCCCGGAGGCCTTTCACTTACCAATAGGCCGGGTATAGGCATAGAATATTTTTCAACAAGAGATTATATGCCAGGAGATGATTATAGGTTCATTGACTGGAAAGCTACGGCAAGATTAAGAAGGATCATGGTTAAAGATTTTGAAGAAGAAGCTAGCTTATTTATCCTTATATTATTTCTAATAACACCAAATATGTATAGAGGAGCGTATGAGATTGCAAAAGTTGTTGTTATGTCAAGGTTGATCTCGACATTATCTAATTATTTAGCTTTTAGAGGAGATATATATGCTCTTGGATATATTGTAACTACTTACCAACCAATAATAAGGTTTACAGGTTATGGAAGGGGATACGGCCATACATATTTTATACGAAATGTTTTAAGCGGAATTCCATGGATTACAAACTTTTTCTTTAAGGATATATCTAATGAATTCTTATCAATAGTTGGTAAAATGATTAGGAGGGAGAAAACCAATATTATTATCTTCACAGACTTTAATGATAATATTATTTTCGCAGAGAACATTTTATCTTCATTATCTAAGTTTAAAAAACTAGGTCACAATGCAATAATTATTATGCCCCATACACTATTATATGAGGAAGAGTTTATCAAGTTGGAGTTATTAAGGAGAGGAAAAGAAGATTTAATAGAACCTGCATTGACTCTACATAAGATATATAGTGATAATAAGATTGCTATAATAGATGAAATAATTAATCTTATTAAAAATTATGGTTTTAAAGTAATATACACTTCTCCTAGGGACACCATATTAAGCATTATAAGAGAACTTGAACTTATGAG
Source organism: uncultured Desulfurococcaceae archaeon (assembly GCA_964631195.1). Classification (GTDB taxonomy): domain Archaea; phylum Thermoproteota; class Thermoprotei_A; order Sulfolobales; family Desulfurococcaceae; genus CAZHDB01. Next base: position 9,069 of record CAZVWZ010000025.1, on the reverse strand, counting down.
GAGGTGCTATGGATTTGCCTAAGAATATAATTGTGAGAATAGCATTGTTCATATCAATAGGAGTTATCGCAGGTCTTGATCTCTTTACTGCTTTGGCTAACATAGGCTTAGACATTTATTCTCAATTGTTTTATATTATAGTAATACTTGCAATTATATACACTCTCTTATTAATGAGACATTTTAGGTCTTTAGTGATCCTCATAATAATTTTACTTTATATAAGTATATCAAGCATAAATGCAACTTTCATGCTTTATTTATTAATTATTGTAGTTCATATATCGCTTGTCTTTGTTTTATATAGGTATTCATATCTAATAACCGAACAGCAATTAAGAAGGGGGAGCTCTCCTTTAAATATTGTTACATCATCTGTTAATAAGACCTTTTCAACATTATTCATAGATAAATTATTAATATTAATATTATGTTTATTTATAATATTCATGGTATGCTTTGTTTTATATAGTTTTATATATAAATGGTCTATTTTTACTTCACACTCTACATTCCTATTAATTACTACTCCTTATATTTTATCCTTGTGTTTTATATTTCAGAAGTTTATTAGTTGGGTTACAGACGAGACAATAGATATGTTGGATATAATTAGTGCTAGGAATGATAAAGAATATATTTCTAATGTTAGAAGTTACATGATCGAGTTAGCCTATAGTAGAGGTATAACGGGTTATAAGGGTGGTGTAGAGTTATCATTTTTAAAAACTCTTACCACAATATTGACTATAGCAATTGCTCTTATCATATACTATCCTTTTGTCCATGTGATACTTGATTTGATAAATCCCTATCCAGGCGCATCTTTTATAGATGCAATATTGATGTTTCTTATAGATGTAGTTATTTCTCTTCCAATGATTCATGGTTTTAGATCTTTATTTGAGAATCTATTATCCAAAAACTTAAGTCTAAGAGCTCTGATTTTACCTATTATGATTATCATGTTTTCATTAGCTCTATGGCTACTATTGTATATATTTGTTGGGAGTTAGAGGTGTATTTATATGGTTGAGAAGAAAAGCAATGATAGTTTCTTAATGCGTTCAATGACTGTATTTATTGGAATAGTATTGATAAGTCTATCTCTGTACTTTATGCTTCTTGCGCTTGATCGACTATATTATGCAAGGGATATGTTATCTTATATGACTTCGTTACTCATGGTAATAATCGGTATTGTAATATTCCTAAGTGGTATAGCACTTATACGGGATTACATTTATTCGAGTGTATTATCAAAGGAGTAATATGTGGATGTAAGTATGTATAAAGGCGTTATTGTAGTACTATTAATAATATCATTGTTACCTATATCCCATCTGGCTACTCCACATTCGAATATTGACGTAGGCAATTTCACTTTCTCATATTGTTGTCGTTACGGAAACTCTTATGTTAAGGAGATTTTTCATAGAAGCCTAGTGTATACACTGCATAAGTTCTATAACAATACAGGGTTCGCTAATGTTAATTTTAATGATCAGGATATTGTTTACATTAATGAGACGACATATAATGATTTTTATATACGCAAATACCTTATAGTTGATCATTTATCTAAAATATTGTCATTTAGATCTATCATCATGGTCATTGATGATGGCGAAAGTAATAATGTTTCTTACTTGTTTAGATTTAATCTCATAAGACCATGTAACATACCGTCAATTTATCTAGTATTTAAACTATCAAATGATAAGATTTCCGACCTGGATTCTTTTATTGAAAAGATTTTGATCCCTGTAATGAATGAACTTCTTAAACTAGATGTTTTAAATCCTAAATGCTCATTTACAAGATTTGCTAATTTAGACCCCAGATATATTGATGATAAAGAAAAACTCCTATTAATAGCAAGGTTCCTACTTTTGGAGTCAACTCTACTTAATAGTAATTCAAACTCGACTAATATTATGTATGATTTCATATATAATGGTGTAAATGATTCTGAACTAGCCTTTATTGCCGCGAAGATTAGTATAAAGCTTGGTTTTAACCCAATAATCATTAATTATAAATATCAAGATACCAAGTATTGGATGACTTTAGTAAACTCAAATATCTATCTATCTAGTATTGATAGATTATTTACTTTGCAATGTCTTAATAAGGATTCTGGAAGAAGTAAATATCGTATCATTTCAGGTACAAGTAATAATTTATGGCATTGGATCTTAATTATTACAGGTAGAATTAGGGATGTAAATTATTATAAAATTTCCCATAATAGACTCATTGCAATTAAAGATGATGTCTGCAATTTTAATGAAGAAAATTATAGTTGGCTTTTAGTAGAATCTCTCATAGATATTGATAAGGCACTTATTTACTACTGTGATCAAGAATCTATTGAAGATATCGGCGCTGGCTGCCTACTTGTTAACTATGCATTTTATAAGTTCCAAAAGCAATACATGTTTCAACCAATAGAATTAGACTTGAATGAAATAGAGGAGTACATTATCTCAAGAACACATAATTCATTTATTGGTAAAAACGAGTTTTTATCCATGATATATCCATGGTATTTTAGTAAAATGAAATCTAATGAATTAACTAGTACAAATAGCAAGACAAGAACGGAGAATAAATCATCTAATAATCTTGAAGTATTAATAAGTATACCTGCCTACATATATATACCATTATCCATTGGATTCCTTTCTATCATATATTTTATAATGTTATTCTATTATATAAAATATAGGAAAAGGTATAAATTTACAAAATCTCTGCGTAGATCTATTCTAGCCGAAGAGAAGGAAGCTTCTGAAGATATTTTATCTAAGTATCTCTCTAAGACATTAAGGATAGGTATAAGAGAGCAAATAGTTGGAATGTTCTCATATATACTCGACATTCTCTCAAAATACACATATAGAAATCCATGGGAGACACATAGAGAATATGGTGAAAGAATCAAAAGATCAGTCGGAGGTACTATATATAAGCTATATATGAAAATTAGCAAATTATATGAAAAAGCGAAATTTTCTACAAATCTGGTTACTAAGAAGGATCTTGAAGAAGCATGGGATATATATAATAAAATAGATAATGAAATAAAAAATGTGAATAATGCAGAAAAGAATTAGAATACTAGATCTTGTTAAATAGGTGTTTATATTTAAATTCTAATTAAACTTTATAGGGTTTTCTATATATCTATTGTTTTGGTGATATATATTGAAGGCATATGTGAGTATTGATTATGAAGGTTTACCTGGCATTGCTTCAGTATCTATGCTCTCGCCAAGGTCATCTCAATATAGTAGGAGTGTTAAAATTGTGACTAAAATAGCGAAGATAGTTGCTGAAGAACTTCTTAACAATGGATTTGAACGTGTAGTTATAGCTGATAGCCATGGAGCAATGACCAATATTGACTATACAGAATTACCTAAAAATACTACATTAATTCAGGGATACCCTAGACCATACTCCATGGTTTCAGAATTAGATGGATCATTTAAGGCAGTATTGTTTATAGGATACCATGCTGGTGCGGGAACACTACATGCAATATTAGACCATACTTATAGTGGAAGATCATTCTATAGAGTATGGATCAATGGTATAAGAGTTAGCGAATACTTATTAAATTCATTTGTAGCAGGAGAATACGGTGTTCCTTCAATACTTTTAGCAGGTGATTCTTATCTTGAAGAAGATGTGAAAAGACATACTCCTTGGACAGTCTTTGTACCTCTAAAGAAAGGTATTAGTAGATATGCTGCTTCTTATGATAGTTTTGATGAGATTATTGAACGGCTTAGAAAAGGGATCTTTACAGCAGTTCAGAGGCTTAAAAGAGGTGAAGTTAGACCTGCAATTATAGATAAACCCGTTGAACTTAAGATAGAATTCAGGGATAGTATCTTTGCTGATGCAGCAGAGGTTTTGCCTGGAGTTACAAGAGAAGATGCTTATACAATAAAATATAAAGCTAGTAATGTAAAGGATGTTTTGGGAATAATAGAGACAATAGCACTTGTTGCTGCGGGAATCTATGGTTTAAGACAATATTTATGAGTGTCAGAAACCAGGGTCCATTCATTGCCTTGCACATGCTCTCATGTCCTGGCCTTCATCATCCAATAAATAAATATTTTTAGAGAAGATATATTCTCTACGCAGTCTTAGGGCAATCCTATTATATTTGAAGTTAGGTTTCTAGCATAGGCTAGTTCTTTTCTACTATGCATTTCACGGTTCATTAATATAATAAGGAGGTCTTTTTCCTTAATGCATTTCATAAATTCACTAAGTATTGTATATACCTTCTCTATACCATACAATATTGTGAAATGAGAAATATTGTCTAAAACTATAATTGTCCTTCTACTACCAACCTTCTCATAAACAAGTCTCAATAGATTCGGATCAAGTGTGGTAATATAAGCTTCATATGTTGAATCATATCGTGGATAACCTATTCCTCTAAGAATATATACAGTTATAAATTTAAGACGATTGTAAAAGGCTAGATTCCTCATAATATCAATGTGTGGACTACCAATATAGGCTACGTAGATCATAACATCAGCGTCTCTTATTCCCTTCAATAACCTATTCATTAATAATAGTAACAATGTTCTTGTTCTATACGGATTTACTAATTCATATTCGATTAGAATACTTTTAGCCCCACCTATTTCTCGCTTAATAGATCTATAAATGGGATTTAGAAATATTGCAACATTACTGATGAAATGGAGAGTTATTAACATGGATACGAAAGCTAGAGCAAATGCTTGAGAATTAGTAAGTAGTGATGGAAAGAATGAACTATGATAATATTTCTCTATGAAATCAATATAGAAATACGAAGTAGCTATAATGATAGATACTAAGCATATGGATACTGTTTCGGGAAATATGGATCGCTTTAGCCTTATAAATAACTCATAAGCCAATATAAGCGTTATAAACCATCCTATAAAATCTATTACAAGATCTGATCTATATTTTGGTGCTGTTACTGATATAGGATGGTAGCCCATTATGTATAGGAATAGAGGCATAAGATGAAGAAATATAGCCATGGATATAGCAATGATTATGGGATATGATACAAAATATGCCTTTGTTTTTCCAGAGTAATAGTTATCAATCAACATTATTAGCCCTGAGAAAATGAGGTATAGAGAGACAACCATGCCGAGATCGGATATTATAGTATCACATAAAAGTCCAAATCCTATTTTGGGATTAATGATTAACTTTAGAAAATCTCCTATTACAACATAGGCTAATGCGATCCAGCCATAGGCTATGGCTTTCCATATCATATCATATCTTGATAATATAAATGAATAAATGATTCCGAGAGCAATTAATGGTGAAAACCCCATTACATAGAGGATAAGGAACGTTGTAGATATTAGATCTGGAGAATATGGTTGGCCAAAAAATAATGTGAGAATAATTACAAGTGGAGCAACCAATATAGTCCAGATTCTACCTATGACTTCATTGATTTCAACTATTAATCCTCCAATCATAATCGACAATAGGTGCTCTACCCATTATCTACTTATGATATCCATGGTATTTTTAATTAGCCCCTATTCTTTATAAATATAAATGGTTATTAATAGGTTAGCATGAAGTGTTAGTCGGTGTATTATAGTGAAAATAAGGATATTACCAGATAATAAGGAAATAGAGATTGAGACTATAGATAATATGACTGTACAAGAAATGCTCTCTAAACTGGATCTAGATTTAGATGATATTCTCATTATTGTTAATGAGAAAGTAATAGATGATCCTAATTACATCATAACAAAAGATGTGGAAGTAAAACTAGTCAGAGTGGGTAGTGGCGGTTAACATACTACACACTGGGCATTTAGGATTTCTCTTTACCTTTACCTCCATAAAAGACATATGGTATCCATCAAATAATACTAACTTGCCATATGAGGGCTTACCATATCCTGTTATGATCTTTATAACTTCTAATGCCTCCATAGCCCCTAGAATACCTGGTAAAGGACCGAGAATAGGTATTGGCGCTCTGACCCTTGGTTTTCTAGGAAATACGCATTGTAGGCATGGACCTTTTCCAGGTATTATTGTTAATAGCTGACCATAACTTTCTTCTACTCCTGCATGAACTAATGGTTTACGGTATTTAACACAATACTTGTTTAGTATGAATCTGGAGTCCCAGTTATCAAGTGCATCAACTGCTATATCTATGTTTGGCACGATCTTATCTGCAAGATCCTCTGTAAATTTCTCATTAATTCCTATTATTTCAACAGTCGGATTTAGATCTCTAAGCTTCTTCTTGAGTACATCAACTTTATACTTCCCAAGATCCTTTGTTGTATAAAGTACTTGTCTATTTAAGTTACTAAGTTCGACAATACCTTCATCAATCACTATTATCCTTCCAACCCCGCTGGCAACTAAATAATATAAAACAGCTGATCCAAGTCCGCCTGCGCCAACAACTAGTATACGTGACTTTTTCAATAACAACTGTTTACCTTTGCCGAGGACTCTTAATTGCCTATTATATCTCTCTAGTTCCTCTTTACTTAAAATGACCATAGAGGATCTACCTCCAGCTTTCAATGGTTTTTAAAATATTCTTGTGCATAGAATTGATCTCTAAAGCTTTTCTTCTTGGAAAACTATTCCTTGTTATAAGCCTACCTACAATTTCGAAATCAGCTCCATTCTTTAATGCTTCACCTGGAAGGCCTCCCTGTGCTCCAATTCCTGGAGCAATGATCTTTATGTGTCTCCATCCTCTTTCCTCTAATAATCTATGTAATTGTCTGAGAATCCATGGACGAGTAGCTGGGGCTACTAGTCCCCATGATCCCGATCTTATAGATATATCTACTAATCTATCCATAACCTTATCAAATAATTCTACTCCACCTCTATGGCTCATGGAAACTATTGATATTAATAGGGCATTCTTCCGAGAAAGATATTCTCCAAGATCCCGTAATCCACCGTCATATCCGATGAAGCTATGGGCAGTAAATGCATTAAAGCCTATGTCTATCAATGGCTCTATAGAAAGTATCATCATATCATTTATATCTGCAAGTTTTATATCAGCTATTTTAAGTTTTTCATCACCCATATTATCAAGCAGTCTTGCCAAATTGTTTAAACCGCCACTTCTAATGATCATTGGTAAACCTAATTCATATCCAGTAACAAGATCTTTTGTCTCATTAACTATTCTAAGGGCCCATCCTAGGCTATCTCCTATTCCAGCGGGGGGATCAAGTGCTATTATAAGTCTTGATCTAAATGATTCAACCATTTTATAGCACCATTTTCTATAATAATATATTATGTTATAAGGAAATAAGTATATTGGATCATAAGATGTTTTAGTATCAATGTATTAGTCGACCAATTTAAATTCCTAATGTATTTGATAGATAGATTATAGGGTAGTGGAAATGAGTGATCTAGAAGAGAGAATTAAGGCTTACATAACCAATGTAGAATACGTATTGGATCAATTGCATAGGAGAGGCATTAATAAAAAATACCCGGATCTATTTGAAGCTGTAAAGTTGTATATGGAGGATGCAAAATATTATCTTTATGAAAAGAAAGATCCAATTACGGCATTAGCATGCATAGCTTACGCCGAAGGCCTTATTGATGGATTGAGGTATCTTGGTCTTGAGGACATAAAGTGGAAGTCATTATCTGAATTACTAGCTAGGCCTAAGGTTCTTATTGCAGGCGGATTTGAGATAATTCATCCCGGCCACATAGCGTTTATTCGGGAGGCATGGAAAAGAGGAAGAGTATATGTCATAGTAGCGAGGGATCAAAGCTTTAGGAAATTCAAAAATAGAGATCCAATAATACCTGAATACCAGAGATTAAAAGTTATTGAAAGCCTTAGATATGTCTATAAAGCTGTATTAGGGGATACAGAAGATTTTCTAAAACCAGTTATCGATTTAAAACCCGACATAATATTCCTAGGCCCTGATCAATGGGCAGATGAAAGAGAACTACTTAGTAAATTAAAGGAGAGAGGTCTAACCAAAGTCCGTATTGAAAGAATGAAGGAAAGAATAAATGAGGAGCTATATAGTGCAAGCAGGATCATAAAAGAAATAATTAGTAGATACTGCAGTACAAAAAATGAGCCTAATAAATAGTTCCATATAATTTGTAAAGAATTACTTATATATTTGAAAAGGGAAACAAGACATTCAAATCAACTATTAGGCACAAGATAAATGAAACATTATATGTTATGGATCCACTTACTGTGGTCCTTTATAAGGATGGAAGCATATATTATTTATTCTCGTCAAAGATATCCAATATAGATCAGGACTATGAAAACTTATATGAAACATATGGTGTATAGTCTTTGGGATGACAAGAACAATTAGTATTGGATCCTGCAGAACCAGATCAATTAAAACAAACATTAATTCGATTAAACTCTAAATAATAAGTTCCATGGAATAATCTAATTCTTTTTCTCACTTTTACTATACATTATGGAGTCCCTAAATGGTTTTTGACTCATCCTTAATTCATTAGATCTATTTTTGGCTTCTTCAACAATGTTGTTAACATCTATATCGGCCCTATACCATCTATCAATATCTTTAAACCTACTTGCTGCTATAGTGACGTTGTAACCCACATTGTATGCATCAAGTACAGCAGATCTATTATTTAATACATCATCTACACTATGATGATATGCTAGAGCCCATGGCGGTATATGAAATCCCATGCTATTTAGTGTAGCCATTAAATAGGCAATAGCCATTATAGCTCCTGTATCGTTGCCAACTGCTATGAAGCCAGCAACTTTACCATCAACAAGGCTTTTACTAATATGATAGATCATGTTCTCAAAACTAGTCATACGATCAATGAAGTTCTTCAAAATACCGCTAACACTATACCAATACAATGGAGTAGCAATAATTAACCCGTTTGACTCTAGAATCTTCTCTCCAATTTTATTGAAGTCATCATCTTTTATAACGCATGGAAACTTACAAGCCATTTGATCATCAGATA
>CAZVWZ010000024.1:0-14787 GCA_964631195.1 uncultured Desulfurococcaceae archaeon | reverse complement strand
CCCTACATAGTATATAGGTGATACACCGAAATAATAGTAATGTATAATGGTACATTAGAGAATAAATACTTTAGAAGCACTCTAGACCGTAATAATGTATAATGTTATAAGATCATTAAATTTAGCTTTCTAGCACAAGTTTTAAAGAGAAATTTAATAGAGAATTGCCAGCATTGTTGGTCAAAGAAGATATGAGAGCTTGACTTATTTATTGTCCGGATGACTAGTACTTAGCAACTGTTTTATATCTTATGTTTATTCTGTAATCACATTCAGATAGTAGTATTATTAGAGCTTTATACTAAGGAATATATACTATAAATTGATCCTTAAAAAGTATTGTTTAACACTATACTTATATCTTGACTTTTTCTCATTTACACCTGGTTTTCGAAATATGAATAATTTCTCATGATATATTAGTAAAAAATCCCTTTTTCTAACCTTACTCCATATTTCTCTCGTTGTCTTCATTTTATGCTGTATTTTAATTACTTCCTCCTTTAATATAAATCCTGTATCAAGGAATATATCAAGTACATAATGTGATATCGGGACATAATGCCTACGTATACGTGTATCACCTATGAGTATGCCGCAATAGCCTCCTGGCTTTAATACGCGGTATGCCTCTGAAGCAATATCTTTCATAAACTTTAGATATTCTTCTAATTTTCTTGTTTTAGATAAATCACCTTCTATTTTTTCTTTCTTAGTACCATAACGTATAATATTAAAGTATGGTGGATGCGTCGCTATTAAATCAATGGATTCATCTTCTATAAGATTCAAATTACGGGCGTCTCCATGGTACACTTTACTCCATGTATTAATAATGTTCAATGATATAGGGTTGTCCTTGAATTTCTCTTTAGCCGCTTTCTCTAGATAGTATAATCTGTGAAGTGTTAAAATGACCGCATTATAATTAATGTCTACACCTATACAATTTCTACCTAAAAGCCTAGCTTCAATACATGTAGTACCGCTACCAATCATTTGATCCAATATAGTGTCGCCGGGCTCACTATACATCATTATAAGAGCTCTCGGTATCTGTGGTGCCCAATTACCACGATAATTGCCCCGATGAGTAGCCCATGCACCACGTTTTGGAAAGCTCCATACAGTTGTTGATATAGATGGTAATTCGTTTTCTTGAGGATCCAGTCTAATAACATTAATGGGATCCAAGGATATTACCTGATCCTCTATTTCTATCTCCTTATATCTATTTGTATATAGTATATAGTCTTGATATGTAACTTCATGCATATGCAAACCCTGCAAAACATATTAAACCTCATGAGCAAACATTCTTTCCGCATATATTTCTATTCTTTTAATACTAGAAAAATTGTTCTAACTAAATAGGGCCTGATCTATTAAATCAAATAATCAATGCTTTACAAGGAAGATAATCTCTACATCAATCATTACATAAGGAATAATTGGAATTTAACTATATTATGTACCGCCTTTATTATAAATTCCTTTAATAATTAAGTGTAATAGTACAGCAAAAATATGCATTGGGAGAATTTATGTCTAAGAGAGAGCCTAAAAACTTTATTACAGCCCTACTAATCGGCGTTTTAGGGATGATAGTTTACGGCTTTATTAGGCCATATATAGTTTTCAGATCGTTTGAAGAATATGGGTTGTTGGCAGTAGCATCACTTACAGCAGGATTTATGCTTGCAAGAGCATTCTCAAGTTTATACAGTGGATTGCTTATATCTTCTAAAGGATATGGATTTACAGGTTCATCTGGCTTATTTTTACTGGCTATAACTTACTATGTATATACCGTAGTGCCAGTAAATATATATCCTATAGTGAGGATTATAGAGGGCTTTGCATCCGGTCTTCTCTGGCCATCTATACAGGCACTCGTTGTATCTAGCGTACCAAGTAATTGGAGAGCCAGAGGTTTAAGTATATACTTTGTACTTGGAAGTATAGCCTATTATTTTAGTGTATGGGTAGCTTCGCCGATAAGATATATAATTGGATATAATGGATTATTTATTACATCAATATCAATAATTATCTGTATGGCAGTAATATATGGTCTAATTATGTGGAAGGTAAAACCATCATATAGCGTAGGCAAAATAAAGTTTTCAATATATTACAAATTGTTTCGAAAAACTACCGATCTCATACCAGTAGCCGTAGTTATGGGCGGAGTTGGCGGATTATCTCTAGATTATTTACTAGCATATGCCAGAGATATATCTGGTTTTAACCGTGATCTTGCAAGACTTTACTGGAGTTACGCAGGATATCTTGGGCTAATGCTTAGTCTATTCTTTTCATATTTAGCTGACAAATATGGCGGTGAGAAGATCAATTATGGAGTAGCTTATATAGTGTCTATATCACTCATAGCCATCGCTATACCGACTAATCCACTAGTGTTATATTCATTATTATCATTACCAATGATCGGGAATAGAATATTTAAGCCTGTTATCAGAAGTACGATGGTCTCGAGAACATATGAAAAAGAATTAGCTATAACATATACTAATATGCTTACAAATATAGGTGCTGCCATAGTTACTATATCAATCGCCTTAATCAATTATTTCATAAATATACAGTTCAACATAGGATTAATTATATATTCAATAATATCTATAGTCTCAATAACATTTGTATATCTTAAATTTTCTAGACAGGGTACAAGTGAGGAATAGAATTCTAAAAAATATTATAATTAATCTCCAAACTATTTCTTCGTTATAAACAGGATCAGCATTATTAAGAATAGTATAAAGAACAGTATTGAACTAGCTAAAAGTGCTAATATTAGCATAGGCGTTAATGTTAAGCCATGGATCACTGTCTCATTAGCTACATTTGTCTTTGTAATTGTGTATGTAATTGTTTCAGTGGTCGTATATGTTTCCGTCTCAGTTTCTGTATATGTCTCCGTAAATATCTGTGTCTTTGTTGTAGTATATGTATATGTTTCTGTTTCAGTATATGTTTCTGTAACAGTTGTTGTCTCTGGAGTGCATGTCGGTGTAGTTTCAGTAGTAGTAATCGTCGTTGTAATGATCTCTGGAGGCTGCTCTCCTAAACCAGAAACAGCAAGTATGAATTGCCTATATATTCTTTCACTAGCTGCAGGTATTGTATCAATAAATAAGTAGGCAACTGCTGTATCATCGCCTTTAATATAACTGGTAGTATCAACAGTATAATTCCATGCATGATCTACTAGGATATTCCAGTCATCATATATGAACGCCGTTGGCCCTGTAGCTCCTTGGGGAAGCTTTATAGATCCCCAGATGTAGAATAGTGGATTTAAGTTATCATTTGTTGTTTGCCAGAAATCAATATTTGAGAAGTCTTCCACATATGTAGCATACTCTAACCAATCAGTGACGTTGCCGTTTTCATTCCAGAACCTAATAACAGAACCGTCTTCACCATCGATCATTATATCCCACATAAACATTATCCATACATCAACTGGATAGTTATTATAGTTTATAATATGAACTCTTTGTTCAACAAAACTATCATTTAGTGTTGCTCCATAAAGATAGAACTCTTCTATAAGCAGTATATTCTCAGGCAACATCCATTCGATTCTCACAAAATTGTCGCCAGTTGTAACTGTATAGTTTAGATATGATAAATATTCTAAAGTGAATCCAACGGGAACATATTGTCCTGCACTTGTTGAATATGTTTTATTATACTGTGGAAATGATATTGATAGAACACTAGACCAAGGATCTTCATCGACACCACCATATAATACATCTTGATCTGGATATGGATGGTTATTACTCGTAGCAACAGTAAATGCTCCAACATGATCTCCACCAACACTCACTGCAACCTTAAAGTATCCATTATCTAATAGATAAACATCTAAGGTCTGTGCCATTACTTGTGAAGATGCTGCAAAAGGCATTAGGAATGTAGTTATTAGAAGGATTACAAGGAGTTTATACATATTCATCGCTTATACACAACCATATGTTACGTTAACCTGTTCTTATTTATTATTCTCCATAATTATTAATAAACTTTCCTCACTAGAATCCAGTAATAAACTTAGTTTTTATCTAAAGAATTTTGATATGAGTTTATATTATTAATAACGTGGTGCGGGGGGTGGGATTTGAACCCACGCAGGCCTACGCCATCGGGTTTCTTACCTCCAAATGGAGGGCCTAAGCCCGACCCCTTTGACCAGGCTCGGGCACCCCCGCTTCTATCTTATGTTATTTGATTTTGATGGGGTTATAAGAGTTTTCCAAGAACCCATATAATATGTCTTAGTCATTTCCATTTTTATTGGGTGTTGTTTTCTATGATAAAATTTTATTATTATTTTGATCCCTGAGATGATTAAGTTTTTTTGTTAGTATAGCATCTATTTCTTTTGGTGGAGTATATGCCCAGGGTACCTGTTAAACTTGTTTCCTGGGAGGATATTGTTAATTGGGCTTGGGAGCTAGCTAATAAAATTAGAAAAGATGGCTATAGACCAGATATCATTATTGCTCTTGCCCGTGGAGGTTACGTACCAGCTCGTCTTCTATGCGATTTCCTTGATGTTGAAAATCTAATTAGTATTCAGAGTCAGCATTGGACTGAGGCAGCCAAGAAAGAAGAACGTGCTATTATAAAATATCCATATAAAATAGACTTAAGCGGTCATAGGGTCTTAGTTGTAGATGATATATGTGATACCGGTGAAAGCCTTATACTTGCTAAGAACTATATATTAGAGAACTGGAATCCTGTTGAATTGAAGATTGCTACGCTACAATGGATCAGCCCTGTTGCAAAGATTAAACCTGATTATTATACTATAGAGGTTAAAGACTGGACCTGGTTTCAATACCCATGGACGAGACTTGAAGACACTTATGAATTCCTTAAACGCATGATGACTGAAACATACAAAGAAATAGGTAAGAAAGAGTGGAGTTATGAAGAAATAATTAAGGGATTCCATGAATGGTACGGCATAGATGTTGGTGAGAGATACTATCGAGATGCTCTAAGGATACTCGAGGAGAAGAATATTATAAAATACGATATAAGTAGAGATAAATATATTTTGATCACTATATAATTTTCTACATGCGTGTTAATTATATCGTTTGAAAACAGCGGATTTTGTAATAAAAAGTGTCTAAAATTATATTACATGGTGTTCCTACAATAGAATATTATAACCCAGGATCTAGATAGAACTAAAATATGGACAATACTATAGTAGCTATTACAAGTGTAATAATGCAGGCTGGAATCATGTATTTATATCCTTTCGTAATACTTAAACCTAAGTATTCGGCCGAATATATATAGCATAAGTGTAATGGTGATCCCAAATATCCAATGAAGGCTGATATGTATATTAATGAAGCTAGAGACGGCGAAATACTAGTTAAACGCTGTATTATCGGAATAGATAGTGCTATACCACCTGTTGCTACCCCTGAGACTAATGAAAATACTATCGCCAACAATATAGCTATTAATTGGATAGGTATAGATGGCGGAATATATCCTATAATACAAGATAAATCTATTGAAGTAAATACACCGCGTAGCATCATAGCCCCATAACCTATAAGAGCTAATTCAATTGTTCTCTTCATCGTTAAAACTTTAATAAATCTTTTATAGTTTATTCTAGAGAATAAAATGAGCATAATTATGCCTATAGATATTCCAAGAACCATAGATAACCTATTTATTGGTAATTGAAACTTATAATCTAGAAAATGAGAAGTAGTAATGGCTATTGTTATAGATAATATTATCGGTGAAAAGATTTTTAAAAGGAGTTTTTTATCAGCATCTTCTTCTAGATTACTAAGATGCTTTCTATATCCTCCGCTACGAAGACCAATTACGTACCCTATAATAATCATTGACAGTGCTATTGGTGCCTGTTTAACTATCAATACCCATATATCAATATTTGTCAGTGATGATGTTAATACTAATACTGTACTCAATGGATATACTATGAATATCACATGCCTAAACCATACATTCAGAAATAATTTCCTACTTTTACTTAAACCCATAAAATCACCAACTTTATCAACAACAGGAACCGACATAAGTGCGCCTCCTGGTACTGGCAAGAGACCAAGTATTGCTGGTACAAACGATACAACAACAAATGGTTTTTTAAATAATAGTGTTAATTCTTTGCCCAATTTATCAATAAACCCTGTTTCTCTATAAAGAGATACAAATACAGCTATAAGATACATTATTACGACAAGGTCTATCGTCATGGGATCTATTGAAACATTGAAAACTATGCTCATAAGAAAATTTATTCCTCCAACAAGTATTGATGTTAAAAATGCAGTCAGTAAGAATACAAGCCATAGTGGAAGCTTTAAAATAAGTAATATTACCAGTATTAGTATCCCAATAACTAGGCTATGGCATCCATCCATCGATAAAACACCAATATGCTATAGCCCTTTATGAAATTATATAATTAGCTATGACCAAAGACTTATACGCTCCATTACTTATATATATTTAAGGTTAAACCATATCATTATTGAAGATTATATCTCTGGATACGGAGGGTGC
Source organism: uncultured Desulfurococcaceae archaeon (assembly GCA_964631195.1). Classification (GTDB taxonomy): domain Archaea; phylum Thermoproteota; class Thermoprotei_A; order Sulfolobales; family Desulfurococcaceae; genus CAZHDB01. The sequence goes on along the minus strand of CAZVWZ010000024.1, from coordinate 8,184 downwards.
ATGTATGGTTCTTGTAAAGCCTAAAACAAGGGCTGAAATAGGGGTCATTGGTGGTAGTGGATTATATGAAGTAACTGGTTTAGAGAATATTGAGGAATATAAGATCTATACACCTTATGGTGCTCCAAGCGATAATATTATTGTTGGAGAGCTTATGGGTAGAAGAATAGCGTTCCTGCCAAGACATGGTCGAGGACATAAGATACCTCCCCATCGTATAAATTATCGTGCAAATATATGGGCTTTAAAGAGCCTAGGCGTTAAATGGGTTATAGCATTTTCTGCAGTTGGTAGTCTTAGATGGGACTATAAGCCAGGCGACTTTGTAATACCAGATCAATTTATTGATATGACTAAAGGTATTCGAGCATTTACGTTTTTCGAGGGAGATGTAGTATGTCATGTGAGTACAGCTGATCCTTTCTGTGAACATCTCCGTGAGATCATTGCTGATGCTGCTAAGAACGTTAATGGATTAACATTACATTATGGCGGTACATATGTATGTATTGAAGGACCTAGATTTTCTACTCGAGCTGAAAGTCGTATCTGGAAAGATGTATTCAAAGCAGACATTATTGGAATGACCCTTGTACCAGAAGTTGTCCTTGCATGTGAAGCCGAACTATGCTATGCTACTGTAGCAATGGTTACAGACTACGATGTGTGGGCTGAGAAACCAGTTACCGCTGAAGAAGTTGTCCGAGTTATGAAGGAGAACACTGAAAAAGCCCGGAAACTATTACCAGAGATTATTAGGAGGATTCCAGATGAACCTGATGCAGGGAAGTGTAGTTGTTGCAAGGCATTGGAGACAGCTCTAGTCTAAATGGACTAGTACATAAGGTATTAAATGCTGAGAAATGGGCTTTGGAAGCCTGTGAGAGGCTAGTTAAGTTCATAGAGTCTAGTAGTGGAGAGTTAATCATAACATATACCGGTCTAGGATATGCAGCAGCATCAACTCTATACTGGCTAATAACAACATTGAATCCAAGTAAACAGCCAGTATTACAAGATTCAGATACTATTGCACTTTATAGATTAATTTACCGTGAAGAAGCTACAGCTATATTTTTTAACACAAAGCCAGATGATCCATCACTTATACGTTTAGGAGATGCATCAAGGTGGACTGGCGGCAAGATATACATCATTACACCTAAGCCTCCGGAAACAATTGATGCATTACTACGTGGTGCTAATAGAATTATTGTGCCATGTCCTCCATCAGAGATTGGATGTAGTCTGTATGAAGTATTATTAGCACACTATACTGGCTTAAGACTGTATGGTATAAGCGGTAAGAGAGTAGATAGGTTGAAGAAATTTGTTGATGCGGGCTTCTCTATAGTGTTTGAAGAGTTAATTGCTAATTATAGAGATGTAATTTCGAATATATTGAGTATTAGAGAGGTTATTGTTTCATCAACCGGTTTTCTAGAGCCAGCTAGCTATGTATTGATCAAGGCTTTAAGGAGCAAAGGCGTTAGAGCATCATATATTCCACTTAATATGCTTGAACCAAGTAGTAGTGATAATATCCTATTCCTGACTAGCAGTGTTGAAGATTATGTTGTTAAGGAAAAGAGGTTTAAGGCAATGATCAAGGGAGCTAGAGTTTTTGAGCTTAGATTTAATCTTGATCCATTGGAGATCCCAGTATATGTGATCATGTTGGCATTATACATGATACAATAACCTTTATTTCCCAAACACTAGATTCTCATATCTAGCAGAGGCTTAGATGGAGGCTACAGAGTTTGGCTAGGGTATCATTAGCAAGAAAGGTACTGATTTTCTCAATAATAATGCTCTACATACTATCAGCATATATATCTCATGGATTTAGCCAGGAAACCCTCATGTATGGATTGAGCTCTATAGTATTCTTCCTATTATTGATATCAGTTATTATTACTAGACCATATATTGGGAGAAGCGATGGAGTGGCAGCTATAGTGTTATCAATCGTAGCAGTATTATTAGGCTCGGTCACTGGCATACTAATTGGAGGAGAAAATATTCTTGCATCAAGTCTCTATACGCTAACTGTAACAATCCTCCTCCTAGGAATAGCTTATGGAATATCAAAATATCTTGTCTAAACACGATACATAGATAATACTCTCTAGGCCACATCTATTCTAGAAGAAGGTGATGTACTACGAGAATAGCTATAATACACTACTATAGCCGTCCAACATGGAGTGTTGAGAGACTTCTTGAAGCTGCTAGAAAGCGTGGACACGAGGCAGAATATTATAGGATTCAGGGCCTTGACGCCGCTATTACGTCATCCCGTGTTTCACTTGGTTATCTAGGTAAGGAATTAAATGTTGATGCAGTAGTTGTACGTAGTTTTGGATCAACACCTAGTATTGAGCAACTACTTAAACGTATAGGTGTTCTTGAAGCTTTAAGGAGAAGTGGTGTTATTGTAATTAATAAGCCTATTGAAATGCTATTGGCACGTGATAAATGGTTTAGTCTATTAAGACTATATCTTGCTGGACTATCTGTACCTGAAACCATAATTACTGAAAATCCACATACAGCCATGAGAGCTCTTATGGAGTTCGGCAAGGCTGTATTTAAACCCATTATTGGGAGCCTTGGTCTAGGCTCTGTGCTTGTTGATAACCCGGATACAGCATACCAGCTTAGCCGTAGCCTTTATGCATTTAAACAACCAACCTATATCCAGAAATATATTGAGAAGCCTGGCTATGATATACGTGTGTTTGTTGTTGGAGACACAGCTATTGCTGCTATGAAACGTGTTATTGAACATAGTTGGAAAACAAATATTGCTCAAGGTGCACGTGGAGTGGCTCTGAAGGAAGAGGATGATCCAGAGGCTTTTGAGCTTGCTATTAAAACTGCAAAGGTTCTTGGACTAGACTATACTGGTGTAGATATTGTAGTTGATCATGATGGAAATCACTATGTTGTTGAAGCTAATGCATCACCTTTATGGAGAGGTTTATGGATAGCTACGGGTGTTAATGCAGCAGAGCATATAATAGAGTATTTGGAGGAAACATATCGTAGATGATGAGAAGCAAACCGTGTGAGCCTAATAGTTCACGGCCATGAACGTGAGCTCTCACACTGAATTATATTGGATTCTTACTTTCCTTATTTATCTTTAGTACATACAGTGTATTTGTATCATTTACACCATCTATAAGCCTTATCCGATCAATAATGTTAGCCAGATCCCCAGGATCCTTAGCCCAAAGTTTAATCAATAAATGATAGTCCCCAGTAATCTCATAGATCTCTACAATATATGGCTCCTTCATAAGACGAGTAATAACCCTACGCATTTTCCTGGCATCAACCCTTAAAAGCATATATGCTAATGACTGATAACCAAGCTTGTATGGATCAATCTCTACAGTGAAGCCCTTCACAATGCCTTTTTTCTTAAGCCTTCGCAATCTAACAAGTATTGTTGCTGGACTAACACCTAATCTCTCGGCAATCTTTCTGTAGCTAAGTCTAGCATTGATCTGCAATAATCTTAGGATCTCCAGATCAAGATCATCTAATTCACTGAATATACTCAAGATAGTAATCACCTAAATATATTGGTTAGCCATGAATATATATTATAATTAACTATCTTACACTACTCTATTTGTCTATAACAGATTAAACTAATGTTTTTATGATGATCGTATTATTTACTACCATCTTTATATTTAAAGATAGACCGACCGGGAGACAGCCCTTCATCCATTACAGTAGCCCCCATTCGGGAGTGTCTGGGCTGTACTCATTATATAGTATTTACTTTAGACTACTTTTTATTGATTTCCTATGACTAATAATGCTATCGTTATTGGTGGCGTTATTGATGATGAAAGTATTATTAGGTCAAGTAATTTTTCTCCCCCGATCTCTAGTTTTATGTTCTTCCTAACCAATTCTAATGCTTTTAATGTATCAGCCCCAATCAATGTACTATAGACCGCTATTGTATAAGCAGTTGGTATTGAATACAGTATTGGTAAATTCATTAATTCTATGTAAAGACACACAAGTGCTGCTATTGCCACTATTGGTAAAATGAGTGGTATTCCAATACCCTTACCCGGTATATATTTACTTGATAAATATACTATGAAGATAGATAGTGTTAGCAGTAAAATATACTCATATAATTTAATAACAGGGATTAACAGTATTGTTTGTGCTATAGCCATTATTAATGGAGCTAAACCCCCTCCAATATTCATTAATAGATTATTTGATGCCCTAATGCTATATCTTGACGAGGAAATTATCGCTATAACGTATAAGATTGATATAATAATGGATTCAATAAATGAGACACCTAAAATATATAGACACATAAATATTGTTAGAATTGATAAGAATGAAACCATTACCTTAACAAAGTATTCACAGAGAACTATTTTATTCAGTTCCCTACACCACTCATAAACTATACTCTAACACCACCATTAAATATCTGGGGAGTAAATAATAGTATTCATAGGTGCTGAGACAATGGTATACGAGATCTCCAGAGCACTTCTTGAGGGATGCCACATAGCTATATATTCCTATATAAAGCCTGGCAGTGTCCATAGACTAAGAATAGATCCTTCTGCATCACATATGATGTCATCATGCATAGGCATTACAGAGTATATAATAAAAGCTATTGAACTTGGACAACGTGTTAGAAGAGGAGAATTAGCAGCTACAGGATTAGACCTCGGTAGACTACTTGGAAAGGCTTTAAGAGAGGCATATAGATGGACAAGTTATCATCCTTATCCCGACATTATTATACCTACAATAACTAATGCACTTATACTATCCTATGTTGAACCAGATAGTATTATTCGAGAATCTGGTGATCTTAGGAGAGCTCTATCATTATTTATAGGCGGTACTCGGTGGAGAGATGTTAGAGAATTCATGAATGCACTTAATAGTATTGGTAGAAGTGATATGAATGATCATCTGCGAAGTTCTGGATTAACATATTCTCAAGCACTTGTCGAGGAGGTATCGCTTGATGAGACATTCCGTATACTTGGGAGTAGGTGGCCCGGCTTTCTAGCATCGTCTCCTAGAGAAACTATATTGTTTGATCTTGTCAAGAAGACTATGGAGTACTATAGGAAGTATCGCGATGGAAATAATACAGCTATAGCTCTCTATCTATATATAGTCGGCAATAGATTGCCTAATTGGGCTAAGGAAGAAGTTAAGAAGGCCTTTGAACAGGGATTAATGGCTTCCAAGGAGGGGAGTAAGATATTGTTCCAATTAGATCTAAGGATCAGGAAACAGGGCCTTGGATTTGAGGAATATACGCCATTACTTGCAGCTATAATGCAACTTGCTGTCTATGAGGGGCTAAGGATCTAATCATATTCATACCCGTAAGGCTCTATAATGAAGCCTTGTTCTTCAAGTAATAATTTGTACATTATATACTTCTTAATCCTAGGATCTAGAAAGAACTGAGCTAATGCCACTCCAGCTATGAAGCCTCCTATATGAGCCCAGAATGCTATTGATGAATATGTATAGCCTGCTAGTACTAATAGACCCAGTGCTAGCTGTGTTATGAACCAGAATAATATATACATCCATGCTGGTAGGGGTATGAATAGTGGTAGAAATACAAAGAAGTAAACTAGCGTTAGCCTCGAATGCGGATAGTATATAAGGTATGCACCCATAACACCACTTATAGCACCGGATGCACCAATGGCAGGGACAATCCATGGTGTATAACCATAGTTTGTAAGTAACCACTCCCTTGGAATAGCCATAATACTTAATATATGGAATAAATGAGCAGCAAGACCAGATATTACATAGAATAATAAGTATCTACCGCTACCCATGGCATTCTCAACATATAGTCCAAAGAAGTATAGAAACAACATGTTACCAATCAAATGATATAGGTCTCCATGTAAGAATATTGAAGTAAATAGTGTCCATAGCCTTTCACCACGTACAATAGCTATTGGTACAGCACCTAATTCTTGATAGACATCATCCGGCGTTAGTGCATATGGTACTAATGTTGATGGTGAAACATTAGTTATAAAGAATATAATAATATTTACAATTATCAATAATATCGTTGCCTTAGGCACTCTCCTAAGCCTTATACCTTCGACGCCAATAGGTACTCCAGTAGCCAAATAATCACCACTACTGCCTATTACCTACTACTTACTATGGATACATATACTATGTCATTAACTTTAATAAATAAACATGTTCTCTAAAACATATTTTATCTTAGGAAACCAAGTATTCCAAGACTGATCTTTATTAATATGATCCTCTTCCTTGCAGGTAAACTTACATTGTATACCGGAACATTATTAATCATTATCTTCTCATAAACACTATTGTGTGCATGCCCATGTACCACTATATTAAATAGCCTTGGATCAATTATTTTCTCCATAGCCCTTGATGCTAGATAAGGCCATATTCTGCGTGGTTCTCCATAGAGATTCCTATATGTAACACCATAATGAGATATAAGTATCAATTGATCAACTTTATTTCGTATACTTAAAGCTAATTCTTTAATCTTTGATGGCAGATTTCTATAATACTCTTCAATACCTGGTATATTCTTTGCTTGCCAAGGAGTGGGTTTATCAAGTGCTCCTCGAGTACCTATAATTCCTATTCTTAGACCTTTCCTCTCAAGAATTATATGTTCATCATTAATCCATTTAATTCCCGAATAAAGCTTCTTATATCTATCCTCATAACCTCTATACTCCTCATTACCAAATATGCCAATGATCTCTATATCACCAAGTGCGTTATATGTTACATCTATAACAGGCTTCAGCGAACCTATGTTATTCTTATTAACCATATCACCAGCCCATATAAATAGATCTGGTTTCACATTCAGTGCTTTAAGGGCTTTAGAATATAGGTCTAAGTATCTTGGACTATGCACATCAGCTGTTATAGCAATTGTTAATTGACCCAAGACACTAAGCACCATAGCCTATGACTACATGCTCATTTCTATATTATAAGCTAATTAAGGATTAATTGTTTCCCCATAAAATATTAACCCCGGTTAACGTAGGGTAGTGAATAAAGTTATAAAGCATCTAGTAGCTTAGAATGTAGAGGTAAGGAGTGTTAAGGGTGGATAAGGATATGACTATAGGATTGCTCAAGGGGATTAATGCTCCTGGTCATAAGGGTTGGACAACTGTTAAGTGTAGTATTTGTAAGAAACAACTAGACTTGTTTGATGCGGTTGAGAGTGGAGATGCATATGTATGTCCTAGATGTAATAGTTTCTTCTGTGCAGCTGATGCCAAGCGTGTAAAATATAGATGCCCTTATTGCCGTGTAGAACTACAGCCCTATTACTAAGGATCACTAGGCTCTATCTTTATTGCCTTCTTTGGACATAATGGTATGCATCCATAACATTCTATACAATCCTTTTCCCTAGCATACAGCTTATCTTCTCTAGTATAGAATACGTATGCTGGACAATACTCTATACATAACCCGCATAGATCACACTTGTTATTATCAATAATTATTCTTACCAATACAGTGCAAGCCCCCTATAGACACTACTATACAAATCTATTAGTAGTGGGAAATCTATAATAAATAATAAGTAATTTATGAAGAGAAGAAGGGTATAAGGGAATAATATATGCCGAGATTAGCTGCTGATATGCATATACATTCTACTGTAAGTGATGGTAAGGCCAGTCCTATGGAGATAATTTATGCAGCTATGGATAAAGGACTTGATGTAATATCTATTACGGATCATAATAGTTTTCAAGGTTCGGTGATGGCAAAGAAGATTGTATCAGATATTGATGGTGCACCAATTATTATTATAGGCAATGAGATTAGAACTCAATATGGCGATGTACTAGTTTATTGTATCGAAGAGCCAGATATACCATATACGTTACCGGAGCTAATAGATCGAGCTCATGAAGAGAATTGCCTTGTTGTACCAGCTCATCCATTCGATATATTCCGTCTAGGAATAGGTGATATGATCTATGAGTTTAATGGCTGGGATGCATTAGAGATATGGAATGCTAGTGCATCTCACGGATCTAATAAGAAGGCTATAAAGGCTGCTAAGATACTTGGATTACCAGGACTAGCTAATAGTGATGCACA
>CAZVWZ010000023.1:0-14882 GCA_964631195.1 uncultured Desulfurococcaceae archaeon | reverse complement strand
TTCTTTGGAGTTATGCTATCATCTATTCTTAAATAAGCTACTTCTGAAAAACCATATGCTGGTGCTTTACTCGTAAATAAGGTTACTATTCGATTTCTATGATTTAACTTAAATCCTTCAATAGCTTCATGGCCTCTAATAATCATTTTAACTTTAGCAAGTCTTAATGCTCTCCATGTAAGCCTGGCACCAAATACTTTTCCTGCACCGCGGAATGATGGTTGAACAATAATATTTGCTTCTAAAGGATCGCTCCAAAGGATATCCTCAATAACTTCATCATCAAGTATAGGCGTTAATAGACTAAATCCTTCTTCAAAACTCTTGGCATTCCATACACGAGAAGGAATTCCACCGTGAAGTAATAATGCCTCTCCTGGAACATGAGCTATTAAGGGTAGTTTTTGAAATGTACCTAATATAGCAAAGTATATTGCTTTCCAAGCAGAACCATATCTAAGAACGAGTTCTTCAGGAAAGTCATGAGGATGAGGTATAAGCATTGGATCTGGTTCATGATTGCCCCTTAATACAACTACTTTTTCCGGATACAATATCTTGAGCATGTAAACAGCAGCTAGGGTCTCTACCTGACTTATTCCCCTATCTATATAATCACCTAAGAATATGAGGACAAGGTCCTCATTTTCTAGTTCATATAAGATATTCTCTCTAAATATGATCCCATAAAGTGTCTCAGAGTCTCCATGGAGATCACCTATTATTATCTTATCGCAGTCATTGGATATAATGAAATACTGCCTATGTGGTACCCGGATATATTTTGACTCCGTATATATAACTTTAAGAAATTCAATAATCAGTTTGATAATTCCATTAACGCTTCTAATATAATCTTTAACGATATTCCTGAATTCATCAGTATTCACTCTTCTTCCCCATTTTTCTCCATACACTCCTAATGGCTAATGTTTCTCTATCTATTAGCCCAAGTCTAAATTTAACAATTACTATAGCGTATGGCTTAATAGTAAATGATATCATATTAGGCTTTAAAAAAGCGGGTTTATAGCCTTCAACGATGCTTGCCGTATAAATAAAAGGATCTTTAATTGGCAATAGAGAATATATTGTAGTCTTAATCGCTGAATTAAAGGGATTAACTAATACTAATCCTATATTTCCATGATCAAATAAATACTCAGCAAGCAAGATGCTATGAGGATAATAATATATTAAATCAGATATCCTAAGAGAGGGTTTAATCCCATTTATAACTAGTTTTTCTTGACTCATTATACTGGATAGTAATTGAGAAAATAGGTCCTTATAACTAGGATGCAGTGAGTAATAAATCATATATTTTGAATTACATAGCGTGATTCTGGAGTTCTTTACCTCAATACTCTTTAAATAAGGATTAGCTATTGATATAAAGAACGAGTTTTTCAGGCCGAGCAATCCATTATAGTATGTATCACCGTCTACTAGATCAATTATATCATGATATAGGTAATAAGGAGTTAAAAAGTAGGCAGCCGCGTTTAGCCAATCCATACATAAGTCTATGCAACCATGTACATCTACATAAATGAATGGTTCTACAAGACTGATTATTAGTCTAATATTCGAACTATTTAGTAGTAGAGATGAATTTATTCTTTTAACAGATTTGACTGAGGTGATTCCATAGATATAGAAGCAATTGGATCCCATGCACACCTTTATGTAATCTTCATGTATAGCTAGAAATGATGACCCTTTTATTCTGAAAACTTTACTGGAATCACTAATGCCTATAGCTTCCTTAGCTTCATACTTGTATATAGAAAAAGGTTGCATCATATAAAATGCATTATTGTAGATAAGTGGAACACTTATAGGTAATGGATTATATATTAAATGTTCCTTTGGAGAAACAGTTATGAGATCTAGTTCCTGGAGAAACTCCTTAAATCCTCTTACTTCAATCCTTGGAAGCCACAACGTTTGCTGATCCGGCTTAGTAATTAAGTACTTAACCACATCACCTTTACCTTGTATTTCAACTGTGTACTGTCCATGATCCTTTAATACGATTTTCTCCTTACCATCGTAATTTATTTTTAATCCTGATAGCTTTAGTATTTGAGATGCTAGGGCTAATCTCTTAATAGTTTTAAGATCCATCTGCTTAATATCACTAGATAACATTAAGTATATTTTATAAAGATCCATTTAATCACCTACTCTACCTAAGAATTATTTAACATATATGGGAAATAACCTTATATCGTAAATTCCCATTAATTCTTGTGCTTCGTAGAAATACTTGATTAAATTTGAGAAATTAGATACGTAACCCTCCATAAAAAGAACCTTTATTTTCTTAAATCTCCTATATGAAATACTTAGAATATTGCCTATAGATCCAGTATTATATAAATCGTTAATGAGATCTTCCAATTCCACGTCGTTCTCTATAACCAGCTCAATTAATGTATTTATATTAATTGACCTAATCCAGTATTTACCCCTAATTGCTTTCTTTACATGTTCCCTAAAGTGATACTCTAAAGTCGTAATAGGAACTATATAGTCTCTAGAAATATCAATGAGCCTCGTATACCCTTTGAGAAAAGCATACATTAATATATAATCATATATATCTGGTTTCTTATGATAATCCATATATACATTCTTAGTTCTATATTCGCCTACTCCATAAACATAGTATGGAGTAACTGCTTGGTTTAATACGAATACATCGGTTACCAATGAATCAGTTTCTATAAATTCATTGATCTTATCGTTAAATGACTCAATATACATCATTGGCACAAGATATTTTAATATGGCTCTTCTATATGGTGAAAATGAATAGTATATTGATAAAGGGTCTATGGTGAAACCAGCAATTGATACACTATAAGTTCTTTGTTTAAATATGCCTCCACCCTCAATATATACATAAACTATACCTAGATCAAGACATTCAATACATATGTCATATTGTCTTTTAAACCCGTTTTTCTTGATTTTATCGATCCTTCTAAATAATGTGGATCTAGAAATATTGAGTTTCCCGCATAACTCATGTATACTGGTAATGCCTTCGTTCATATAATCAATTATTGTATAATCTATGTCATCAAGGCTTTTCATAAGATCCATATATAAATGCACCATTATTATGGGTTAGATACTATAGATAATAATTCTTTTAGAGTATTTATTAATTCATTAATAGTAACTCTTTTAATAACATCTATACTACCTTCAACTATATCAACATTAAACCCATGATCCTCTAATCTCCAAATAACAGTATCTAATAAACTCTTATCAGCAGGCATTGTAAAGCGTATTCTAGTGGATCCATCGCTTCTGATTCGTATAATAAGTACTGACTGGATCTTTTGATTTATTGCATGAAGTACACTTGACCTGACTCTATCACCTGATAAAGTATCTTCTGTAATATCTTTAATGGTTATACGGTACCCATGTTCTTTAAGCAGGGACTCTATTTCAGAGGCTACCATTCTCGTCATAGCCCATGACACCACAATAATTAACTAATAATTTAGAGAGGGCTCTGCAGCGGCCAAATACATCATTATTCAAGACATTTGGAAATGCTCAGTCAAATGCCTTCCAATCACCGTTCATGGTCGGGAGTACTCTTCATCGCATCAATATCTATATTATTATCATATGGACTAAAATAAGTGTCTCTAATGAGTTAATCCTTTGATGCCAGTACAGACTTTATCTTTGCTCTAACAATACTAGCAACTAATTTACCATCTGCCTTACCTCTAACAATAGCCATGACCTTACCCATTATTAATCCAAATGATCTCTCGCCCCTCTCCAGTATCTTCCCAATGTTTTCCGAGACGATCCTATCAACTATAGACTCTATTTCTTCACGCGATAAACCAGTTAATCCAAGTTCCTTAGCTACTTCTTCAGCAGATTTATCAGTATTTCTAGCTAAATAAGCAAGTATCTCTGGTATAGCTTCCTTAGCAACGATATCCCTAGCAACAAGAGCTATAGTCTCTTCAATATGTTCATCACTAATATTCTCAATAGGTATACCATCTTTTCTTAAACCCTTGATAGTGTTTTCAATAGTAGCAGCTATAATAGTTGGAGAAACCTTATCACCATATTTACTAACAAGTTTCTCAAACAGGTCAAGACGAATATTATTCAATATAGCCTTAGCAAGTTCACGGCTAAGACCATACTCTTCAACAAACCTCCGAAGCTTAACATCAAACGGCTCAGGAACAATCTTATCAGCTTCAGCAAGTAATTCATCAGTAACTTCAACAGGAGGAATATCGGTCTCCGGATACATACGTGCAGCTCCAGGCCTAGGCCTCATATATCTTGTTGTACCATCTGGATTAGCAGCTCTTGTCTCTGGAGGTACTCCTTTGAAAGCATATCTTACACGTTCAATAACAGCCTCTAATGCTTTGAAAGCCCTATCCCTACGATCAGCTATAAATACTATAGCATCCTGACCACGATCAGCCTTTAGATACTCATACAGTTTCTCAACTTCCTCAGCAGATATTCCATATGCTGGTAGTTCATCTGTATGGAATAATCCTCCTACACCACCCCATACACGTGCATAGTCAGCGAGTTCTGTACCAAATCTTCTACCAGGCTGGACTTCCCGGCCAAGTAATCCCTTAAATCCAGGTAGTACAATAGCATATACTCCATATCCCTTTCTACTTAAGATCCTCCTAATGATCTTCGACTTTGTATTCCTAAACACTTCAGTTACATCATGTATTTCGCCAGATACTTGTTCAGGCTTAAGTCCTCTCCTATATAGTTCATCACGTATTTCGAGGAGTTTAAGCTGCCTTATAGCTTCATATTCTACAACCTTTGATATGAGATATAAATGCTGTACTCCCTTAATCTCGATCTTCTCTCCACCTTTAATCGATACATTAAGATCTTGACGAATAGTGCCGAGACCCCTCTTAGCCTTGCCAGTTAGTCTAACGAGTTGACCGATCTTGAAGGCTACTCTTTCAGCTTGAATAGGATCATGAATATCTGGAGCGGTAGCTATTTCAATCAATGGTATACCAAGACGATCAAGCTTATATTTCACACGATCTTTTTCCTCGCCGAGCTTCCGAGCAGCATCTTCCTCAAGACATATTGTCTGGATACCTATCTTACCCCCCTCATCTTCTAAATAACCTCCAAGAGCAATTATTGAAGTTCTCTGAAACCCAGTTGTATTAGATCCATCAATAACTATTTTTCTCATAACATGGATTTCATCAACTATTGAAGAATGTAATGCTTTAGCTACAGCTAATGCTATAGCTAGAGCCTCTCTATTAAGCTCGTGGGGAGGTTCTTCATCTGCCTCTACAAGACATGACGAATCTCTTGGTGCGTGGTACTCATATATTCTACCTCTCTTCCACTCTAGCATTGCCGCAACATCAACTTCTCCAAGCTCGCTCTTAGCAGGCCTAAGTTCCCTCTCAAAAACATCCTCACTACCCTCTTCAACAAGCTTCGTTGGACAATTACAGAATAGCTTATGTCTTGTATCAAGCTGTATATGGATCTCGAGGCCAGCCTTCAACCCGATCCTATCATAATCTATCTTCATAGTACCCACCTTGGATATAGATCGATTGTGTGTCTTGGATTAATCTCTCCAACCATATTCGTTAAAAAGATCCTTTTAACTTCCTCTAAATCCCTCGTCATACCAAGTATCCATGAAAGCTTTACATAAGCTGTTTCAGGCAATATATCATTACCAGGTATAACGCCTGCCTCTAATAGTCTCCTACCCGTACTATAGACATGCATATTTATTCTACCGAATAAACACTGGCTAGTCATCACAATAGCTATTCCTTCCTCAACTGCTCTTTTAATAGTTGGAATAACTCGATTAGCTATATGACCTAATCCTGTACCCTCAATGACTATACCATGATACTTCTTATCTATGAAAAACTCAATGATCTCAGGATCGAGTCCCGGATATGCTTTGACAAGAGCAACTTTTTCATCAAAGTGATTTCTTAGAATAGGTTCTTTACTCTTATCTCTCCACTCAATTATTCTACCAATAATCTTTATCTCCTTACTATCTGGATAAACCATAGCAATAGGTTTATCATTTATAGACTGAAATGCATCTCTCCTACTAGTATGCATCTTACGTACCTTAACACCCCTATGTACATATGCATACACGTCTCCAGTCTCACCATGCATTACAACAACTGATTCAGCAAACGGTGCTTTAGCAGCAACAATAAATGAGGCCTTGAGATTAAAAGCTGAATCAGTACTAGGCCTATCACTACTTCTCTGAGACCCAACAAGTACTATTGGAACAGGTTTATTTTCAATAGCAAATGCTAATGCTGCAGCAGTATATCCCATAGTATCAGTACCGTGTGCAACAACTATTCCATCATATCCATTAATCATAGCTTTATAGGCTTCTTCAGCCACTTTAGCCCATATATCTGGTCTCATGTCTTCACTAAAGATCCTTGTAACCTCCTTTGCTTCAAGATATATTACGTCAGCTATTTCAGGTATCCATTCAAGAAGTTCATCAGTAGATAATGCTGGACGCACGGCTCCAGTTTCATAGTCTACTTTAGAAACTATTGTACCACCAGTACTAAGCATAATGACATTAGGTAATTCTTTTCTTTGAATAGGTGGTTTTGGAGGATAACCGATAATCTTTTTCTTAGCCATTACCTTTTCTATAATAGTACTTTGATCTACTTTAACACCAATATTATATCCATTATCAAGTTTAATAACTATGAAAGGTTTTTCCCCATAAAGAGCTTCACGTGGCATAAGTGTTCCTTCAAATATTCTACTTCCTCTTATAATCCTTATACGATCTCCCACTGAGGCATTAGCCTTCAATAATAGTTCTCTAGCTAATCCTTGATAACCAAATAGTTCTTCAGACATTATATCACCAATATAGGTATTATATAGTCTACCAAGTATATACCATATAGAATTGATTAATTAACTTGATTGATAGATAAGAATCTATGGATAGAAATATTGCATCGTCTAGATAATAGTTTATCTTCTAAAACCTCTAAAACCAGTCTGTTGCTGTGCAAGAACTATTCTTCTAATATATTCTCTCCTATTCCTTAGTTTTGGAGATAGATTCTTCTTCTGCTTGGGTGGGATTTTTGGTGTTTGACTCCTAACCTTACCCGCCTTTGTAAGTGATCCGTGGGATGGCATAGCATTATCACCTCTACCATATGGTATAACGAGGGGGTTTTAAATATTTAACCACTACGTAAAATCTGTGGTCATGTATTTATATAGCTGTTGCATTTTATTAATACGTATAAGAAAGTTTGGACTGAGGTGTATTATGGGATATGAAGGCATATATTGTAGAGTCACTGATTGGTGTAGCCGCATTCAGTGATGATGGGAATTTAATCGCATATTCACCTGCACCTAAAGACTTAGATGAATTAGTAGAATATTTACTAAGTCTAGAAGAGGGCAGGGAGATCCCGCAATTAAAGGAAGTAATTGATAAACTCAAAGAGGCTGGTGTATCAGAAGCCATTGTTGAAACTGAGGTTATTGCTAAATATTTTAGTGCAGCTGGTATAGAGCCAGAATTAGAGCCTGGGCACCAATTTGCTGTACTACTTAGAGAAAGTCTTCCGAAATATGCTGTTGACTATGAATTTGTTGCCAGTGAAGACGAGTTTCTAAAACTACTTCATGCAACATTACTTGAGCTTACACGTAGAAAGCTTCGTAGGGCTGCTGAGAAAAGAGACCTCCTTGCTGTACAAGCAATTCGCGCAATAGATGATATTGATAAGACTATCAATTTATTTGTAGCCAGACTACGTGAATGGTATAGTCTGCACTTCCCAGAACTAGACGATCTTGTACGTGAACACCCCGATTATGTTAAGATAGTTGCTGAACTAGGACATAGGGAGGCCTTATCTAAAGATAAGCTTGTAGAACTTGGTTTTAGTGAGGCTAAGGCTGAGAAAGTAGTTGATACTGCTCGTAAGAGCATTGGAGCTGATCTGAGCGATTTCGATATAGCCAAGATACAGACATTAGCCAGGATCATAGCTGAACTATATAGATTACGTAGTGAATTAGCTGATTATATAGATGCTGTTATGAAAGAAGTTGCTCCTAATATAACTGCTCTAGTAGGCCCATTACTTGGTGCAAGATTATTAAGTTTAGCTGGCGGTTTGGAGAGTCTGGCAAAGCTCCCAGCAAGTACTATACAAGTTCTTGGTGCTGAGAAAGCATTATTTAGAGCTTTGAGGACAGGTGGCAAGCCTCCAAAGCATGGTGTAATATTCCAGTATCCAGCTATTCACCGTAGTCCTAGATGGCAGCGTGGTAAGATCGCCCGCGCACTTGCTGCTAAATTAGCTATAGCTGCTAAAGTTGATTACTTCAGCGGTAGATACATTGGTGATAGACTTAAGGAAGAAGTTGAGAAGAGAATCGATGAGATCAAGAAATTATATGCCAAACCACCTATAAGGAGGAGAGAAGAAGAAAGACATGAGAGAAGGCCGTCACGTAGAGGACGAAGGAGAAGAGGTAGAAGAAGAAGGAAGTAGTGGGGGTGAAATGTGATGGTCAATGTTGTCTCCGTAAAACCTCATGAGAAGTATAAGGGTGTCTACATAGTTGAGCTTGAAGATGGTAGTGTAAGGCTTGCTACTAAGAATCTAGTCCCTGGACACCGTGTTTATGGGGAGAGACTTTTCCATTGGGAAGGTATAGAGTATAGAGAATGGAATGCCTATAGAAGTAAGTTATGTGCAGCCTTATGGAATGGACTTGAGGAATTACCTGTTAAGGAGAGTGATCGTGTACTATATCTAGGAGCTGCAACGGGTACTACTGCGAGCCATGTATCAGATATCGTTGGTCCCAGGGGACGTGTATATGGTGTTGAATTCGCACCACGTGTCATGAGGGAATTTGTGCTAGTATCTGAAATCCGTAAGAACTTATATCCCATACTTGGTGATGCACGTAAACCACAAGAATATAGACATATAGTTGAAGCTGTTGATGGAGTCTATGCTGATGTAGCCCAGCCTGAACAAGCTTCACTTGTAGCTGATAATGCTGATTTCTTCTTGAAAGATGGAGGCTGGCTACTACTTGCTATTAAGGCCCGTAGTATTGATGTTACTAAGGAGCCTAGTGAAGTCTATAAGAGAGAAATCAATACTTTAAGAGAACGTGGTTTTGAGATTGTTGATGTAGTTCATCTAGAGCCTTATGATAAGGATCACGCCATGGTTTATGCTAGATTTCACAGGAAGAAGTAGATCACATAGTTTTTCCATCCTATTCATTAACTATAAAACTATAACATATTATAGTAGTTAATGCATACTATATATGGTAGAACAATAGTAGTTTACATACAAGAAGGGTACTAAATAATGCCGCGTAGTATGACAAGAGAATTAGAGAATTTACTTGAAGAAGCATATAATGTACTTAGACGTAGTGGTAGGCGAGTTGATATTATAGAGTATCCACTACGTAGGAGGAGAGCATTTGATCTTATATGTAATGGTCGTAGAAACATTTTTGCCCGAATAGTTTATGATGCAAGTGGTTTAAGTAGAGAAGATGCTAATGAACTTCGTGCATCAGCACATGCGTATGGTGCCTCACCCATAGTTATTGCAAAATATGTATATGGATATGAGGCAGAAGACGATGTTGTATATGAAAGACATGGATTATATGTAATAAGTATTGAAGGCCTTAAACAGATTGCAAGAGACGAGCCATTATTTATATTGAACTCTCATGGAGTTTATACAGTTAGGATAAATCCTAAAAAGCTTAGAAGATTAAGGAAAGAGAGAGAGATGAGTCTCGGAGAACTAGCTGATAGATTAGGTGTTTCTAGAAAGACTATTTATGAATATGAGAGAGGAACTATGAGACTATCCATTGATAAAGCAATTAAACTCTTTGATATCTTCGGAGAAGAAGTATTTGAACCTGTAGATGTACTTGAGGTTCCAAGAGAAGAAACATATAATCTCGGCGAACCTGATGTAAGACTTGAAGAAATGATTATTAATTACCTAAAGAAGAAAGGATACAAAGTAGTTCATTTAAGAAGAACGCCAATAGACATAATTGGATATAGGAGAAGAGAAGGAACCATATCTGTAGTAGTTAAGCATTTTATTAGTGAGAGAAGATTTCTTTTGAAAGTTAATGAAGCTGAGAAAATTGTTTCACTAACTGGTTCCCATAGAATTATTGTAGAAGACGAAAAAGATCTAGATCATATTGAGAGAGAAAACTAAATTACATTTCTTGTAGGAGATGCCAGTTATGATACCTAGAATCGTTATTACTGGTAGACCTGGCGTTGGTAAATCAACATTATTCATGAATATCTTAAATACACTGAAATCGCATGGCTATAAAATAGCAGGTATTCATAGCCCTGAAGTACGTTCTTCAGGCTATAGGATAGGCTTTAGATTTATTGATCTATATAATGGTCGTTCCTCATGGCTTGCAAAGAAAAATTTTGAATCGCCTATTAAAATTGGAAGGTATGGCGTGTTAGTTAATGAAGCACTTAATTTGTGGAAAAGAGCATTAGAGAATATGAAGAGAGCAGATATAGTAGGTATTGATGAAGTAGGGCCTATGGAGCTTAGGCTACCAGGGTTTAAAAATGATCTACTAAATAAAGTCCTAGAATTGAGGAAACCTATTATATTAGTTATACACTTTAGACTACGAGATAGAGATATTCTTTATAAATTAAGGGAGGCTATATGGTATGAGGTGACTATTAAAAATAGGTCTTTATTAAATAAACAAGTACCAATTGAAGTACTTAGGTTGGTTAGGGAGTTTTATGAGCAAAAGTGATAGGATAAGAAAATATACAATGAATTGGGAGACTATTGTTACTGAAGGTAAGGCTAGGATAATAATTCCCGATCCTAGGTATTTTAAAAGACCAGACGGGGTTTTTGAACCTGCATGGGCACCTGTGTTCTATAATCCACGTATGAAGGAGAATAGAGATATAGCTGTATTGACTGCCAATACATACTTTGGTTTGAAAGAATACTTCTTTGTCGAACCCTTGGCAGGAGTTGGTGTTAGGAGTATTAGATTTGCTCTTGAATCCCAAGGCCATGGCATTGCTAACGATCTTGATCCATTATCGTACTATTATATCACTAGGAATATTGTCTTGAATAAAGTCTTTGATCGCGTAAAATCCTATAATCATGAGGCAAATACGTTATTAAATAGTCTACGTTCAAACGGGATTATTGTTGACTACATAGATATAGATCCCTACGGTTCTCCTATACCATTTATAGAATCTACAGCATGTGCTATAGCTAAGGAAGGATTAGTAGCTATTACTGCAACAGATACAGGGCCTTTGAACTGCAGTTATCCGTATACATGTCTTAGAAGATATGGTGCTTATTGTATTAAGACAGATTTTTCCAAAGAAATGGGTTTAAGGATACTTATAGGGTCTATTATTAGAAAAGCTGCTTCACGTGACATAGCATTTAAGCCTATTTTTAGTTATTATAGAGACTATTATTATAGAGTTTACTTTACTGTTTCAAGAAAAGCTACTGATGCCAATAGATTAGTTAGTAAAGTGGGATATATAGTGTATAATGAAGAAACGCATGAAAGAATAATTATTCATTCACTAGACCAACTAGTTAAAAAAGAATTTGTAGGAAATATAATAGGACCTTTATGGATAGGTGAACTTGGAGATAGAAATTTTATTAACAAGATGATCAATTTAATCAGTGAACTCGAATACCTTGATCATACCATTAAGAATTTCCTAGAAACCTTATACAATGAATATCTAATAATCACTCCATACTATAGACTTGATATATTATGCAGTATTTTAAGAAGGAATATGCCGCCAATAAATACAGTAATTAAAACAATTAGAGACGCCGGGTATCAGGTATATAGAACACACTTTGATCCTAGAGGGATAAAGACTAATGCATCTTATAGAGAATTACTGAATATACTTAAGAATGTCTAGCCAGCATAACCTGTTCTATACTTTTCTTCTTCTATCCACTCTTCAATCCATGGGCAGTTAGTTGGGTCGTAGAATCCCTTTAAATAACATTTATCGATAAATGGACATCGAACACATGGAATGTCTAGAAACGGTCTAATATCAAACTTAGTTAGGAATACTATCTTTTGCTTTTTAGGTTTTACTTTTCTCCTAGGAGGCGCTGGCAATAAGAGATATGTTCTTCTACCACGATTAACAGCAGGCTTTCTTATTATTAGTTTTTTCTTTAACAATTTACTAACAATTCTTGAAGCATCCCTACTATTAATTTTAAGTTGGCGCCATAGATCATTTTGATATATACCTTTTCTGCCAGATTTTTTGATTAATTTATACGCTCTTCTTTCTAGATCGCTTAATTCATTGAACTCCATTATATTTACACCATCACTGGCTCTGTTTTGATCGGCTATGCGACTTCTTGGAATTACTCAATTACTTCAATCCCTAGTAATATTGTTGTAGAATAAGGAATTTATTTTTATTCCAGAGTAATTTTCCTGTTTACCAATATAGACTATAAATTTATTATATCTATTGAAAACAGTTATAAAATAAAAGAATATGTTTAAAGAAGAACTTCAATATCTAATTTTTCAACAAGATCCCCGTATCTATTACGAATGGTTACATCTGTTATATCACATACTCTAGCGACTTCCTGCTGAGTCTTCTTTTCATCGAGCAGAATAGATGCCATATAGACGGTCGCTGCAGCTAATCCTATTGGTCCACGTCCAGTAGCTATCTCTCTTTTCCTAGCGAGATATGTCAGTAATGCTGCAAGATATTGTACCTTAGATGAAAGACCTAGTTTCTTGACAATTACTGGTATAAAGTCTTTTGGTTCATTAGTTTTAATAACTAGTCTTTTAACATTTTCAACAATTCTCTTCTCAGCATGCCATATATTCCTAATACTTATTCCGAGAGATCTAGAAATAGATCTTAGTGTATATGGTAATCCATAGATTCTACAAGCCATTAATATTGATGCTGCCGCCATAGCCTTTACTGTTTTCTCCTTAACATTAACTTTTTCCAAAGCTGACTGTAGAATTCTAGCAGCTTCCTCTCTAACATGATTAGGAATGCCGAGCTTTGTAGCGTAGTCATTTAAATATTTAAGTCCAATAACCTTCAATTTATCCTTCTTGCTAATTCTAATCTTTCTCTGGAGTCTAGCCATATTACGTACTTTCTTTCTCATTTCACCCTTGAATTTAAATCCCTTCAATGAAAATGAAGTGGTCAATCCTCTATCATGTATTGCGTTTGTAAGAGATCTACCTGTTCGAGCCTTAGAAAATGCGTCTTCAGAACTAAATGTCCTCCATTCCTTACCATAATCTATGACGCGATCACTTATTACCGTCCCACAAGATGCACAAATATGTTCGCCACGATCTGGATCGAAGACTATATTTGTAGAGCCACAAACTGGGCATTTAATAGATGAATGTTCAAATATCATGGTTATCTCCTCCTTCTACTCTTTCTTTGAGCTTTTTTACCCCTTCTCCGAGGTCTTCTTTCAATATAATAGTATAGATAACCTGATTCAATTAGATCAGCTATTTCCTTAGAATCAGGTTTCACAACAACATAAGGTGAATCTATAGGTCCCATGACATCAACTATCTTACCCACTCTTTTCATATCCTCATCATACACTATAGCTCCAACTATTTTCCTGGGATCTTTTAACTGTGACTTGACAACTATTAACCCGGTTTTTGTCTTTGACGCGATAGTGCCAAGTCTTCGCATTAAATCACCTCTCACTCATAGAAGTTTACTTATAAGATTTCTCCTATAGTAATACTATTTGTGTATATAGATAAGCTAATCATCTCTAGGAACTACTAGGTTCTTTTCCGGAGGATCTTAATATTTTTAAAATGTTTAATTAAAGATTTGTAGTAGTATTTACGTATAACAAGGCGTATTACGTCTATAATACCAAGTCTAACGTACTTTTCTAAGCTCGTTTATTTTTTCGGCGATCATTTTAAGGATTCTCTGTTTGCTGTCAACTTTATCAATAACTATCCTAACTTTATATTTCCACCAAAACTTTGGATATCTAGAATCTTCGATACTAGGGTTTAAGCCAAGTTCCTCTGCAGCCCTAACGATCTCTTCAACACGTGGATTATGTACAGCTATAGATTTAGGTATTTTCCTACCTTCTTTTCTAGAAAGAGATGAATCGATATATGCAGGGTAAATAACTATTCGTTTATTTTTATAATCTCTACTCATCTACCCTAAACCCTAATCACTATTCTTTCCTAATAAGAATAGCATTAACTACTCCGTCCTGTCCAGGTCTAGAAGTTACTTTAGCTATTCCTATATCTGTTCTAATTAAGGAACCTTTAGTAATAATTCCTCTACGTGCATACTCTGGATTAGCTGGTGACTCTACAACACCCAGTATTTTAGCTTTAACAGCTTTATTTTCACCAGGTACAACAATGTTCGCATATGCTACAGCTCTAATTCTAATTTTTATATTGCCTCCACAAACCCGAACTATTTTCCTAACATCTCTATCGGAAACTCTTGTTTCTGTTGGAGGTCTACCTAATTCATACTTTCTCTTCTTCCTGTGTCTTCTTTTTTTACCACCACTTGGTTTCTTTAAATCATTACCTTGATAGTATGACATACTATACACCTATCTTAGTCTATACATACCTATACGTATTTAATGGGTATTTTCTTCTAG
>CAZVWZ010000022.1:0-15506 GCA_964631195.1 uncultured Desulfurococcaceae archaeon | reverse complement strand
CTTATAAGAGACTTCATGAACAACTATGGTATCGATAAATCATTTATAGATAAGTTTGGAAACGTAATAGGTACAATAAAAGGTGAATTAAATAGAGTTATAGTTTTTGAAGGACACATGGATCATGTTCCTCCGGGAAATATTTCCAATTGGAGATATGATCCATATAAACCTAGAATTATTGGGAATAGTATCTATGGACGTGGAGCTGTTGATATGAAAGGAGCAATAGCTTCAATGATACATTCAATTCATAAGATAAAGGAGAAGGATATACCTTCAATATACTATATTTTCGTACCCTATGAAGAAATATCTGAAGGAGTATTATTTAAGAGAGCTATAGAAGAGACTTTAGGGATAAAACCGGATCTTGTTGTATTAGGCGAAGCTACAAATTTGAATCTTTACGTAGGTCAACGTGGTAGAACAGTTATAAAGGCAGAATTTCATGGCATATCTGCACATGCTTCAATGCCTGATATGGGGTTAAATGCCCTTAAAGCAGTATCTAAATACATATGGCATCTTACACTATATGAAGATAAACTACCAGTACATCCAGTACTAGGTAGATCCAGTGTTGAACCTACAATTATAGAGTGTAGTCCAAAATCACCTCCAATGATACCTGATAAATGCTTGTTAACCATTGATTATAGAATGATCCTCGGTGAAACCAGAGCAAGTATTATTAATTTCTTAAATAGTATTGCTGGGAAATTAATTGACGAAGGTCTTGTCAAACATATTGACATCAATATATTAGTTGAAGAAGCAGTTATGTGGACGGGAACAAAGATTGTAATAGAACACTATTACCCATCATGGCTAATTACAAACAATGATCTAATTAATAAGGTCCTATATATGATAAGGCGCCATAATCCCCTGGCCAAAACGGGTGTATGGAGATTTAGCACAGATGGGGTATACTCTGCAGGAGAAGCCAATATACCAACAATAGGTATTGGACCCGGCGATGAAAGACTAGCACATAAGCCAAATGAATTTATAGAAATAAATCAACTATTCAAGGCATCTGATATATATTCAGATATAGTAAACAAATACTTTATGAAATAAAACATGTACTGGATATAGAGTATTTAATGCTTTATTCATTTCTTTCAATAAAATTTTTAAGTGTCTAAATGTGATTTTAAAGGGGGACTAAATTGATTTATGAAATTCAATATCCCTCAATACTCGAAATAGCTGGATTATTCCAAGACTATGTTATAAGAATATATAATAATTGGATTGAAATTGAAGGACGTGAAGAAAATATTTTAAATCTAAACTTACCCAGAACACTGATTAAGTATATATTGAGTTTAGGTACGATTAATTCAGTTAAAGTTAGAGATAACCATATATATGTTTATATGACTGATAAAGAAGGAAATAATTTTACAATACATATAGAGCATTTATAGAGAAAATAATTTTGTAAAATAGTTTTAGGCTGGTCTAATATAACCCCATTTCTCAAGTGCACGTGCTAACTCCTTATGTGTCTTTGCATATTCATCTAAAGGTATTCCTTTCAAATAAGCCTCAATAGCTTGTCTCATTGCACGTCCTCCAGCAATAACTCCGTCAGGATGGCCTGTTACTCCTCCACCAGCTTGTATCAGTATATTAGTTCCCATGAAATCTAGTAGCTGTGGAATAACGCCTGGATGTAGACCACCACTGGCTACAGGCATTACAGGTTTTAGACCATACCAGTCTTGAGGCTCTTTAATGGTATCTCCTGGTTCTGGCTTAAATCTTTGTTCAGTAATTACTCTTTGTGTATCACGAAGCTCCTTTAGATTGGCTTCCATTTTACCCACATTAGTACCTATGTGTATGTGATCGACACCTACTAGACGGGCTAACTTAGCTATAACATAGAATGCTACACCATGATCCTTTGGACGGGTAAAGGCTGCATGAAATGCACGATGAGCATGTATTGCAAGTTTATATTCTTCAGCTAATTCCCTTACATATTGCCATGCAGCTGGACCTCCAGCAAGTATATCGAACATTATGAATCTATTCCATGTATCAGCTACTAGCTTAACACGTTTCTCAAGTTCTTTAATTGTAGCAGTAACGTTTATAAGATATCCCTTCTCTTCACCAGTCTCATTCATGGCCTTCTCAATAGCCTTTAATACAGCATTAAGTCTTTTCTCAAATTTATTAAACGGCTGACTAGTTAGATTCTCATCGTCTTTAACAAGATCCATTCCGCCATAAGTTATCTCATAAGCTACTTCAGCATATTCTTCTGTTGTAAAACCTACTTTGGGCTTTGGAACAGTAGCTAATATGGGTCTATCATGAATCTTCAGTATATTACGGACACCATCTATACCAAACTGTGGGCCGAGAAAACTCTCTACATACTCTCTTGGAAACTTTATATCAAGTACACGTAATTTCTTAACAGCTCTCATACCAAATATATTACCGAGAACACTGGCGAAAAGCTGTGGAAGACTTCCTAGTTCAAATAGGTCTAGTTTATAAGCTACCTTTATGATACCGTCCTCTCTAATTTCATAAGCTTTAGCCATTAATTCCCTGACATGGGGCTTTAAAGTAGCAAGTGTTGTCCATGTACCTACACTCGATTCACTGGCAATACGGCCAGCAATATCATCAAGAGACATTCCAGGCGCCGGCTCTGCCCTAAATACAACGATCATTTCATCTTCTGAAGGCCTGTACCCCTTATCTATAAAGTCAAGATACCATTCAAAATCCGTCATAAAATCACCTAGTAGCAATTATTTTTAGAGATAATATATTCTTAAGGGTAATAAATATGTATATTCATACATGGCTTGGGGTAGTTGACATCGATGAATCTATACCTAGCTGAATTCTATTATGTCAGCATTATCTACAAGTTCCTCAAGAGAATCATGAATATTATCTAATACTCTCCTTAGAGTATTATACTCTTCTTTAGATATCTTTATAGTTGGATGCTGTGGTCTTAGTTTACATACTCCTACCTTTCGGTTTAATCTATCTAGACCGAATGATCTAGCTATACTTATTATATCTATTTTATCCATAAAAGCCAGAGGTCTATATACTGGTTTGGGCGATAAAATTGTTAAGGCATTCATATTATTTAATGTTTGACTAGCAACTTGGCCGACTGCTTCACCAGTTAATATACCAAAGCAATTCTCACGTTCAGATATTATTGAAGCTATATTATACATGATTGCCTTGCATAAAATGCACCTTATCCTAGATGGGACACTTTGGCTTGCTATAATATTGCCTACACCATGTACTATGTAGGCCTTCATGTAATTCCATGGAGTCCATTCCCAGAGTAACTCTATACTCTCCATAGCCCTCTTAACAGCTTCACTACTCCAATACGGAGATAAATTGTTAAATACGGGTATTATTGATACACCTCTACGCATAGCATATATTGAAGCAACAGCCGAATCAACTCCTCCGGATACTAGAGCAGAAAGACATCCCTCTGATCCATAAGGTAATCCACCTATCCCTTGGAACAACGTATCTGTAACAATAATGTATGGACCTCTAAACTCAACATACACAATCTTATCAGGGTTCTTGAGATTTATTCCTGAACCCACCTTATTCAGAATAACACCACCTAAATACTTCTCAATACCTCTATTACTCAATGGATAGGGTGCATTAAAGACTCTCACCATAAATGTCTCGGAAGAATCAAGTCTCTTACTAGTGAATTCAACAACTACTTTTTCGAGAACATCTATTCCTCCTTCAACGATGTATACAGGACTAGTGCTTGATACGCCAAATACTTTCGATAAAATCTTTGCTGTAAAAACAGGTTCTTCTAAACCAAAAACTAATATTCTTTCTTCAACGTATTTTACAAAGCCTTTTATGCCTCTTCTTTCTAAAACCATCTTTATAGATTCAACGAGTCTAGAAGACATTATTTTCCTAGCACTAGTTCTCCTAACCATATATTCTCCAAGTCTTATCATAACTCCATTAAATATCATTGACCACCTGATTAATTATCTAATGAATATGATAAAATAATTACTTCTTAAGACTTTTCTCTAGCTCCTCGATCTTTTTCTCAAGATCCTTTAAAGCCTTCTCATTAGCTTTTATCTTATCTTTAATATTCTTCTTTATTTTATTGGGGCTCCAAGCATATTCTTTACATTCTTTATATTCTTGTTTCTTCTTATTCATCTCATTCTCAAGTTCTTTTACAACTTTATCCGGATTCTTTATAGCCTCTAGCTGCTTCTTAAGAATTTTAATCCATTTCTGTGTGATACTTAAAGAAGTCCTATAGAATCTAGGATTCTCTAGATACTTCTTTTCCTTCTCTTTCCTCTTCTCCAATTCCTTCTCTGTTTTCTCTTTAAGCTTTTTAATTTCTTTTACTTTACCTTTATTCTTTAATTTTTTAATTTTATCAGCAAAAGATTTGACTTTCTTATAAATAAATTCAGCATCTTTCGCCTCTTTTTTAAGTTTAGAAACTACCTTTTTACACTTCTTAGATTTTTCATCTACTTTTCCTAGTTCATCATTTAAACCCTTAATACTCTCCTTGATCTTTTCTCTTTTCTCAATTAATGATTGTTTCTCTTTAAACTTTGAAAGAACTTCATCTCCATTATCACAC
Organism: uncultured Desulfurococcaceae archaeon; assembly: GCA_964631195.1. Classification (GTDB taxonomy): domain Archaea; phylum Thermoproteota; class Thermoprotei_A; order Sulfolobales; family Desulfurococcaceae; genus CAZHDB01. Next base: position 10,834 of record CAZVWZ010000022.1, on the reverse strand, counting down.
ACTTTTGAAGTAAACTTTCTACATTCTTCACCCATACAATTCTTATATGCATCCTTACACTGATCACTGTTTAATGAAGTACCAGTAATTTCAGCCTCCATTAAATTGCCAAGTTCATTAATATGAGAAAGTGATAGATTATGGCCTAATTCATGAGCTAGAACACTACTTATTCCATTATCAACGACTCGGGATGATATGATACTTATCCTACCAGGTTCTGCTCCGAATCCATCTTCTTTAGCACTCGTGGATTTATCGTCAATATTATCAACTATAACAATATCAATACAATTTTCGGCATACCCATTTGCCTTAATTAATTCTTTCAATACATCCATTACATCTATTTCTCCCCAAGATCTCTGTGGAGTAATCTTTGACGTAGCATCTCTAATGCCTTCCAATTCTTCTCTAAGATTAGGATCTCTCTGCATAGCATTAGCTACATCATTTAAAAATTCTTTAAGTACATCGGCTGGGACAGCATTTCCTTTTCTATATTCCTTATCTTTGTATTTTCCACTTGTATCCCATTTAGCCTTGATATATTCATCATAGTTTACATTCACCTTACCTTTATCCATTTCAATAGACTTACAGTTATTGTCCTTGAAGATCTTGGATGTATCTACTTTTCTTATTATATCATACTTTATCTTCATAGATCCATATTGTGCAAAGCCGGATCCTACTTTAACTTCAACAGTCTTTCTTGGATCAAGTGTTCTTGCAATAACTTTGCCATTGGAATCAATACATGGATAGAATCTAATGCAACACTTTTTCCAAATATCATTTACTTCATTAAGTAGACTGTATAGTTTCTCAATAAAAGCACCCGGTAACTGAGAATTATTTGGACTTGTAACATCTATCTTAAAGAATCTAACACATATACTACACCATTTACACTTTTTCACGGGAGCAGCAGGTGGTAAAGGCTTAACTGGCTTCTGCTGATATAATACTCCCTTCCCTAGCTGGTAAATAGTATATGCAGCTAATCCAATTATAGCTATTGATAATGTATATATTATTGGCTGACTATATTGTTTGATCAAACCAATTAATTGATATGTAATAGTCTTTTTAATACTAGGATAAATATAGACAGGCTCGTCTCCTCCATAAAGTCTCCACGGATACTCAGAATAGTTGTAAAAGTAATCTTTCTCCTCTATTGTGAACTTACCAGTTATTCTATATTCTCCTTCACCAAGATTTACTGGTAATTCTATGACCTCCGGATATCCTTTATTATAGTTTGTAATAACTGGGTCAATCTCCCTAGATTCTCCATCAGATGTTATTGTTGATGTAAAACCAATTATTCTATATACGGGTTCTCCATATTCGTCTCTGGGTAATTCTATAGTTATTGTTCTAAGGGTGGTGTTTTCAACACGAACCTCTATAACATAATAACCTTCAATAGTCATTGTATAGAAGTATACAATGAATAATATTATTCCAAGAATTAGTAAAGTAATAGCTAGACTTTTATATAGAGTTGAAGGATTATACATTTATTTAACACATCCTCTCTGTATAAGAAAAATTTACACAAAATAGTTAATAAAGCTATATCAGAATCTAATGTTTAAAAACTATACAATAACTTTAAGCCTTCTATTAACAAGTTTAAATTCATATAATTTAGTCTCTGCTTCAGCAATTCTCATTTTCCTAATCAGTATATATCTTTTCAGCATTAGATCCTCTTTTCTCAATACAAGTTCTATTATACCGTCAACAATAGTGCTAAGCCATGTAACAGCTTCTCTCTCAATGGTCTCAGTATAGATCATTGAAAGTACTATTGTAGCCCCATGTTTTTTACAATGAGTAACAAGATCTCTTACATGTCTATGGAATATTTCGCCAAATTCTTTTCTTATAGAATGCAGTCCATCGACAACAACTACTGTATTCCTATCTATAATTAAATCTCTTAGTACTACATTGAAGAATGATGTTACAGTAATAGTTCTTGGATTAATACTCTTAATAATTAAATTCTTACCAACTAGTTCATCTACATTATATCTTAAGAATCTAAGTGTTTCAACAACTTGCTGATAAGGTTCCTCAAAGGATATAAAATATACTCTATATCCATTAAGAGCCCAATTTGCAGCCATAGATAATGACAAAATAGTTTTACCTGAGCCCGTAGGACCTATGATCAAAACTGATGTACCTTTGATAAATCCTCCATCAAGGATCTTGTCAAGACCTTCTATGTATGTTGCCAGTTTTTCTTCAAGTGAAATTTTCGATTCAGGAATCGTTACTACCCCTGCTGGATAAATTTCGATACCCCTATCCGGAAATATGTCTACTTCATAAATTACTCTACCTATAGGTCTACCTCTAATCTTTAATATTTCCATGAATCTTCTCGGAGCGCCCATTCCAGGGACTTCAAGGTTAAACCGAAGTACTGCATCAGCCCATGCACGCAACATGTACTCATCCATTTCCTCCCGTTTTCTTAGTTCATGGACTACTATGAATAGACTGCCACTTTTCAATATAGCATCCTTTATAAATGATCTTACGACAGTAAATAGTTCTAATGGAGATAAAGCTCTTATGAACGGGTCAATTGTATCTAGTACAATGAGTTTTGCATTGTATGTCTTTATAGAGTCAATAACTATATTGGCAAGATTAGCTCCTGCCTCCTCCCTAGATATACTAATTAATTCTATGAAATAAAATAATCCCTTAGCAGCATATTCTCTAAAGTCGAATCCTATTGATCCCATGAGCTCCATAAACTCATTAAGTCTTTCCACAGTGCTTATCCAAGCAACGTTTTCTCCTCTACGCAATGCTTCATATACCAATCTAGCTACAAATATAGTCTTTCCCGTACCCGGTGCTCCTTCAACTAGTATTATCTGGCCTTCATAAAATCCTCCAATAACGTCATCAAGATCCTTAATACCTGTCTTAACAAGTTTTATCCTTGGATGAACACTCATTTAATTCATCCCATTTCTATATTCTATGATGATGTTAGTTTATAATCATTTTCATAAGAATAAATAAAAACTAAATAATAGTATGAACCCTATTTTATGAAGAAGGTGGTATTATGCCTGATATAAGGCTAGGTCCATGTAATGAAAAAGTCGGTCATATTGATATTGTAGAGAAACAACCTGTCCCAGAAGACATGGCTACAAAGACATGGATAAGATGGTTGATTAAAGGGGATGATGGAGCACCGACATTTGCTATGAGACTATTTACAGTTGAACCAGACGGCTGCATAAAGTCCCATCATCATCCATGGGAACATGAAATATATGTATTAAAAGGAATTGGAGAGATAAGAATTGGTTCAAGAATATACAGGGTTACTTCAGGCTCCTTTCTACTAATACCGCCAAATGTTGAACATGAATACAGAAATATTGGTGAAGAAGATCTAGAGTTTCTATGTATGATACCATTAAAACCTAGTGTAAGTGAGAGTACAAAGAGGAGATGCTAATTATCTCCATCTACCTGATACCTTTTTATCTTATCACCATCTTCTCCATTAATAAATATTCCACATGATCTATATATGATTATAGAGCTATGGCATAACATGTGTCTATGGCTATTAGTATTTTTTCTTTTAAACTCACAAATGTATTTATATCTATAATATGATATAAGAAGACACGTAGTTGTAAATATGATTTAAGTAGTTAGGGATAGAGGAGATGATATGCTTCATCTAATACATCCAGATACTGTTACTGAGGAAATCATGTTTAGAGCCGATTTATTCAGTAACTCAATACCCTATGTTCTAAGGAACTTATTTATTACCGCTGTAGCTGTAATCACTGTAACAGCAATATGTTATTTCGTCTTTCCACTCTTCCTTCAAGCAATATATACTCTCGCTATATTATACTTCGTTGTTGGTTGCGGAATGGTTATTATCTACAAGGTTCTAACTACGTTTCTTAATCTAGTAGATGAAGTATATTATTTACTTGGGTATAGGCTTTATAGGGCTATGAAGATCTTGAGGATAAGTGTTATCGGCATAGTTATGGTTAATACAATAAATGTAATACTTTTAGTTCTACAAGAGTATATATGGAGGGAAGTAGTATATTATGGATTTGATCTTCATCTATTCATGCAGTATTTGGAAATTAATATGATTTGGCGTATAATGTATTCAATTACGGCCTTATCTTGGTCAATATTTCTTGTCTCATATGCATATGTGATGTTTGATATTGGGAAGAGAATTGGATTAATAAGCTTTAAGATATTTGCATGGATGAAGATCATTACAGCTGTATTATCGATATCTTTTTGGAGCATTTTAGCTCCAGAGATCTTTGAGGTATGGGTTTTCTTTGAAATACTCTCCTATTTCATGCTATACATAACCCTTGGATCCGTGAAAGACAAGGTTTATGAGAAGATAATGGGTCTCCTTAAAGAACCAGATAGGGTTAAAGATCGCTTATTAGAAGAACTCTTTTTCTAATAATATTAAGATACTTGAGGAATTATAATTAAAAAACGAGGATATAATGTATTATCTTAGTTACTCAGCTGGTTCTACGTGTATTATTTGTACAGGGCATGCAGCAGCTGCTTGCTCAACACAGTCCTTCAGATCCTCTGATACTACTCCCTCAGCAATATTGCTGGGATCGGTGCGCCATTGTTCTACAATCTGAGCCTTATTATCTTCAGGGCTCATTTCGAAAACATCTGGACATAGGCTAACACATACCATGTCAGATATACAGTTATCCCTAGGGTCTATCCTAACCTTGTACTTGGCCATAATGTTTCACCGTGTATTTAATCCCTTGAGAGGAAACTATATATTTTACTCAAGGAAACCAATTAGTTATTAAATCAACTAATGAAATATTCTCCTATTGAGAACTGGCTTATCCTATCTAAGCTCATTCCTAAATCTAACCATCATATCTGGATAATCTGATGCTATAGCATCAACTCCTCGATTAATCATTTGCTTAGCTGTTTCAAGATCATTAACTGTCCAGACAACTACTTTAAATCCAAGTTTATGAGCAACAGCATTAGCCTTAGAAGAAGCTATACGATAGTATGGAAGAACTATCTTTGCCCCAAGTCTCTTAGCCTCAAATATCCTACCCGGCGGTTTAAAATATATTAAGCCTGTAATAATTCTTGGTTCAATATTTTTAACAGTTGACAAAACTTCGTCATAAAAGCTAATAAATGCCACTTTACTTATTAATCCATACCTCTTTACAAGATCAATAGCATCTATAGTTATATCAGGTTCCTTAATCTCTATAAATAAATTAGTTTTATCACCAATAATTCTTAAAGCGTCTTCTAAAGTAGCTATTTCCTCTCCACCAATCCTTATATTTTCCTTGATCCATCTATACTCCAGATCTCGAGCCTTTAATGGAATTCCAACTAATCGCTCAAAACTTTCATCGTGAAGAAGTATTAAGACATTGTCTTTAGTTGCTCTAACATCTATTTCTACAACGTCTGCTCCAGAATCAACTGCGAATTTTAGACTTGAAATAGTATTTTCGGGTTTAACTCCAGCTGCTCCTCTATGTCCAACAACTGAAAATGGCCTTTTACTTAGAGCCTCAAGTATAGAAGTCATTTCCCACCCACTTCAACATCTATATATTTTGATTAATAGAAAATAAACTTGTAGCCTAAATCTAGATATCTACGTTTTACTCAAATAGTTCATTTTTAATGAATAATATACATCCGCAGCCTTGACTATGAAGCCGCATTTGGGACATTTAAACATAGTTCCTTCTAATGGAATTTCTAGTTTCTTTCTACAATTGGGGCATCTGATCATATCAACCTCCAAGTTATTCATAATTATCAAGCTATATACATCTTTAAAGCTTATTTCTTCAGTAGCTTTCCTCGGAACCTCATATTTAATCTCTTTAACTCTATAGATCTCTTTAATAAGTTGATCTAAGACTTCATTATATCTTTTCTCCAATCTATCAAGTCCCTCAATAGATAATCGTTTATTATCTTCTAGCTCTCTCTTTTTAGGTAGATACCATGTCTTATATACTGCGAATGTTAAGGGTATTGATACTATTAAGCCCAATCCTAATGGTATAAGTCCTATTAGATTTATTATTATCGCATATTTCCTAAACTCCTTATATAAATGATCTAGTTCTGAATCTATTTTTTCAATATACATTCTCCTAATACTATAAATTTCTTTTAGTATGCTCATTAATTGCTGAATTATACCACTAAACCTGGTTTTTACCTCATTAAAATCCATAATATCCTCAATTCTATTCGTTATATCATTTTCAATCTTAGACATCAAATACTCACGTTCTATTTCCATAGAATCCAAGTTAATCAACCAAACTGTAATTTAGGGTCTAACTATGTATCTATACTATATTACTTAGGTAAATAAATTGTATGTATGATCAGAAAGAGAAAATTGATGTGAAGCGGTGAATACGTCCCAGACCAGATCATCCAGTATCCCGAGGATAATGCCTCGGAGTCTCTGGCCATATAATTTCTTAAGGGATTCCCTTAATTATGTTTTATCTCTAAATTCTAGAGAATACCTTGACGTATTCTAATGATCTGTGAATAATCTGTTCCCCGATATCATTAAATAATGGTATTATTGACTGGCTGAACACGCCTAGTAATAAGATGATTATTAAGGATGATATATATGCTATAATGACTATTATGGATAATGATTCTTTCGGAACAGATCTATGATGTATTGGATGATGCCATAAGAGCTCTATTAGCCTCATATAGCCATAGATAGATAATGCAGTACCTACTATAACCATTAATGCATATACATATCCTCCTACATCTATAAAGGCTTGGAATAAGAGTAGTTTACTAAAGAAACCTCCAAATGGAGGTACTCCTATTAAATGAAATATGCTTACAATAAGTGTAGCCATGGTTATTGGATGGTTCCTACCAAGTCCTTCTAATGCATATATGTTTCTTGTCCTATACCTTCTAACTATGACGCCCAGACTAAGGAAAGCAAGCATTTTACCTATTGAGTGATTAAATAGATGTAACAGTGAGGCTGATATTCCAAGTGAAGTACCTACGCCTATTCCCATATAGATAAAGCCTATGTTTAGAATTGTACTATAGGCCAGTATCCTCTTTACATCATCTTCAACAGCCATTTTAAAGGAGCCATAGAATACATTTATGATCCCAAGGAAGATCATTATATTTGATAAATAATCCAATGAATCAATATATGGTGAATCGTAGAATATTGTATAGAATACTCTTATAGCTATATATATTCCTGCATTAACCGTTAAACCAGATAATATAGCGGATGCAGGTGATGGAGCTTCTGAATGTGCATCTGGAAGCCAGAAATGATTAGGATAAAGTGCAGATATTAGGAAAGCTGTCCATAAACCTATAACAAGTATGGGGATTAGATAAACCGGGTCCGCCAAAAGTGATGTATTAAAAGATGATATTTCAATACTCTTTATCTTGACGAAGAGTTCAGCCATGGATAATGTACCTGTTGTAGCATGTAGTATTATTATTGCTAGAAGAAATAATCCCGTGTAAAGAGCTCCAGCAAAAGCATATCTAGCCGAAGCCAATAATGATCTTAGTCTATGATGGTAGAATAGTATCAGAGAGTAAGCAGTTAATCCAGCCAGCTCAATAAATACATACAGATTAAATATATCGCCAGTTAGAAAAATACCTAATAATCCAGCTTCATGTATCAATGCTATTACATAGAAATATACATAGTTTGCCATATGCCTAGTATACCATATTGCATATATAGACACTATAGAATACACCATTGTAGCAGTAAGAACCATTATCGTGGAAAGCTTATCTGTAACCAAACATACGCCTATTGGAGGAAACCATCCTCCCAAACAATATACTCCATATAAGCCTTGAATAAGTACTCTATAAAATACTACTAAACCCATACAAAGGGAAACAATTGTGGAAATAACATATAAAGTATTAAATAAGAGCCTATTATTAATAACAATCCTTAATAATGATATCAATACACCCATGATCACTGGTGTAAGCGGTAATAACCCAATTATATAGCTAGTAAAGATCTCCAAGCTCTACTCCTCCATAACTTCTACTTCAGGTTCAACTGTTTCAACAATCTCAGTCTTCAATAGATAATGTAGATTAAGAGAACCACTTACTTCATAGATTCTTAAGGCCGTTATACTGAGAAATACAGTAAATGCTAAGCCTATAACTATAGCTGTTAACACTATAGCTTGGGGTAATGGATCAACGCTATAACTTAGCAATAATTCCTTATTTTCAGCATCAAATGGAAGAATATGAATAGGGGCAATAGATTCTGGGCCCAAATAACCATGTAAGATTATGAGAACACATATAGAGTCATTAAATATGGTTAATGAGATTATCTTTTTTATAATATTTGGCTTAAATACTATTCCATAAACACCAATGAGTGTATTTGTAATAAGCGATATAATCAATATATTTAGTAAAAAATTGTTCATGATATTCTCTCCCTATAACCTCCAATAATAATGATCAATAGTAATAGTGTAAAACCACTAAATATAGCTAGATACTCAAATACATTATATATTAATGGAACTAATGAAACACTGCCACCATATATATTTATAAGAGCTCCAAAATCGCATTCTGGTTTACTATATATTTGAAATAAGTATCCATAACAATCACCCATTATAATATTAAGCAAAGGTAATATAGCAAGAAATGAAATGCATAGTATAGCGATCGACCTAATGAACAGTAATAGACTATGATTTAATTTGCCAATTAAATAACTTGAGGAATGAACATATATGATTACATATATGGATAATGCAGCTAATGCTCCTCCCTGGAATCCTCCTCCTGGAGATACCATGCTCTTTATAACGATAGCAATAGATATACTGAAAGTCATGGGGAGAATTAGCTTAGAAATCCTCATAGGTATAGGAGATAATTTTTCTCTATCCCATTTAGCTTCAATAAGATACTCATGGTATATAGCTAACGCCGATATTAAGGCTGTAAAGAATACTATTGTCTCAAAATAAGTATCTAAAGCACGAAAATCCCATACTATAGAATTTACTATAGCAGGAATAAATGAAGTATATAGATCATTCTCTGGATCATAAGACTTGATGATATATAGTCTTCTAAGAGATCTTTCGCCCGCTGTCATTGGTAGTAATGGAGAGTTATAGTTTAGAGTATAGAATACTGATACAATGACAATAATTACTAATATCATGATCCCAGTTATTATCCTCTTTACATCCATAGATCCTCACAATGAAAAATCTGGTCGAATACTACAAAGTAGATAGTATTACTAGTAATATTATGAGTAAGGCGATTGATAAAAATATTGTAGCTACATAATTCTCTTCAAACGAATTAATCAGTATCGAAATTCTATCCTTAACTCCATGAAAGCCTCTAGGAACATATCTCCCAAATAACTGATCAGTTAAACTATGGATAAAATGACTCACTGTCTCAATATGTTCCCATATAAGAAAACTAATGAATGATATAAGTGGTATTAGAAATAGAGAAACAGCAACTATAGCAATTTCTTCGACATAACCAATTATTGTTAACGGGCTCATCGTCTTTACAAGTATTAGTAGTGGATATACATCAAGATAGGATATTATGTTTTCAATAGAACTGATACTGGTAGCGAATGAACTAAATAGTGGATAAAGAATTCTTGGATAAATACTGATTATGATTGCTGGGATAGATAATAATGTCATTCCAAATAACATCTTAGCGGGAGGATCAGATAATTTATGGGCGACAATACCATGCAGTTTCATATACTCAGTTTCGAAATGGAATGCTCTAAACAATAATTTAAACATATATGATGCAGATACTAATGACATGAGGCCAGCTATAGATAAGTCTGTTATAAATGTAAGACTTGTTTTTAATAGTGCTATATGTACTAATGTTTTTGCTATGAAGCCTATTGAGGGAGGTAATCCAACAAGTATTAATATAGATATTATTGTTAAAACATAGGTTCTAAACATATATTTCTTAAGCATACCCATTTTAAACAGATCTCTAGTCCTAATAATAGATTCTATCGAACCGGATATGAGGAAAAGAAGAGACTTACCAAAGACATAATTCATTGTCAAAAGTACTATTGCAGGAAATACTATGGATCCTGCAAGTACGTATGCGCTACTATGACTATATATTAGATGTAATGAAATAGCTATTGTAAATACTACGTATCCATTATTTGATATAGTACTATAAGCTATCAATCTTTTAATGTCTCGCTGTGCAAGAGCAATTATTCCACCATAGAACATGCTTGCAAGACCCATTAGGAGAAGAATATACTCTACTTCGATAAGAACTTTTAGAACATATGTAGAGAACAGTATCAATCCATAAATACCAGTTTTAGTTAATAGACCGCTCAAAACAGCAGATATTGGAGCTAATGCTTCACTATGAACTTTTGGGAGCCAAGCATGGAAGGGGAAAAGACCAGCTTTTATTGAAAAACCTATGGCCATGAATATTGAAGATATTAGCATTAACTCTTGATCAATTAATCCATGGACAGGAATTATGTCTAGTGTATTTAAACTTCTATAGATAGCCATAGAAGCTAAAGTAATAAATGCACTAGCAGTAATACCAACAATTACGTATAGTTGCCCCATGGATCGTGCTCTCCTACTATGTCTCTCATGTGCAACAAGTAATGCAGTAA
>CAZVWZ010000021.1:0-15513 GCA_964631195.1 uncultured Desulfurococcaceae archaeon | reverse complement strand
GTGATACAAACCATCCTAAAGCAACACCAAGTAAGGGGTATGGCTGTATTTGATGTGCACCTATATCCATAATATTCTCTAATTCGCCGGCTATTAATGTACCATCTTTCTTAGCTCCAGCTTTAATCTTAAAATGCATTTCATAGCTACAGTGTTCATACATATCCTCTTCTCGTGTTAAAGCAATCTTTACTGGATGACCTGTCTTTAGAGCTAAGGCTACAGCTACCAATACAATAGGATTTGTTTGAATACTAGATCCAAAGCTTCCTCCTATCGGGATCTTTACAACATTGATCTTACTCATTGGTATATCATAGACCTGTGATACCAATATCCTAGTATTATGAATTGATTGAGTAGTTGTCCATATAGTTAATCCTCCGTTCGGCTCAGGCCTTACAATAACTGCCTTGGGCTCAAGTTGTAGATGATACCTACGATTAGTCTTAAAACGACGTTCAATAATTATATCTGCTTCTTCAAAAGCAGAATCAGGATCACCTTCAACATATTCATATCTACAAGCTATGTTATTCTCTATATTAACCCACTTATTACCAATCATGATCTTGTCATGAATTACTGGCGCTCCATTCTCCATGGATTTAAATGGATCTAGTGTAAAAGGTAAAGGTTTCCATTCAACTTTTAGAGATTCAATAGCCTTTTGTGCAAGGTACTCTGACTCAGCTGCTACGGCAGCAATATATTCGCCTACAAATCTGGGATGATCTGTTAGAATTTCCCAATCCTTATACGTTACATCTTCTGTACTGACAAGTCTTGGATTAAACTTGACTTTGGGTACATCCCATGGAGTGATTATAGCTACAGCGTACTTCATAGCATTTGTAATATCGATTCTTCTAACAATAGCATGAGGGTAAGGACTTTTTAAGATCCTACCTACAAGCATTCCTGGCAAATTAATATCATTAGAGTACTTTATTCTTCCAGTGGCTTTCGCTATTCCATCATGCCTAATGGTTCTCTTACCTATGAACTTATATTTCAAGGTATGTGGCACCCATTACTAGAAAGATAAGCTATACAAGATATTCTTAAAGAAAAGATCTAGTACAAAAATATTAGGATAGAGATAATTTTTTCTATCCCCATAAACTCTTTCATTAATTTGGTGGAAAATTATTGTCTAATCTACTTGTTAGAGGGGGAAAACTAGTTTTTCCATGGGGAATTATTGAAGCTGATATATTGATAATCAACGGCATAATCTCGGTTATAGGTAAAGAGATTAAAGCCAACGGTGTTGAAATCCTTAACGTAAATGGTAAACTTGTTTTCCCAGGGGCTGTAGATGAGCATGTACATATGAGAGAACCTGGATTAGAGTATAAGGATGATTTTAAACGTGGAACATTAGATGCCTTGATTGGTGGAGTTACAACAGTGCTTGAAATGCCAAACACTATTCCACCAGTTGATACATCAAATAGATTAATTGAGAAAAGGAAATTATTAGAAAGTAAAGCTTATGTAGATTTTGGCCTATATGGCGTAATACATGATAATAACATTATTGAGTTTGAATCCCTTGTCAATGCAGGTGCTATTGGCTTCAAGATCTTTATGGGACCTACAACGGGCAATATTCCAGCTCCATCAACACCTACGTTATATGAAGCCATGGTGAAGGCCTCTAAAACAAATATACCACTAGCTTTCCATGCTGAGGATTGGAGTCTTGTAAAATATTTTACCGAGAAGATAAAAGCTCTTGGTAGAAAAGATCCCATTGCACATATGGAGGCTAGACCCCCAATCTGTGAAGAAGTAGCTATTAGAAAATTAGCAACTATAGCTAAGTATACAGGAGCCCATATACACATAGTCCATGTAACTAGTTGTGAAGCTGTTGAGGCTATTAAAGAGGCACAATCTAAAGGAATAAGAATTACTGCTGAAACTAATCCCCAATACCTCTTACTTGATTGTAGGGATTATAACAAGTATGGTTCCTTGATCAAGGTTAATCCACCTATTAGAGAAGCTAGACATAAAGAATGCTTGTGGAGAGCAATAATAGATAATGTAATAATAGCCATAGGCTCCGATCATGCACCCCATAGTTTAGAGGAGAAAAATAGAGATATATGGAGTGCACCAGGAGGATTTCCAGGCGTAGCAACTCTTTTACCATTAATGATTGATCAAGCTTTAAGAGGAAGAATAGATATCACAATGATACCTGCTCTTCTAGCTGAAAACCCTGCTAAAATATACAATATTTATCCTAAAAAGGGATGCATTCATGCGGGATGCGATGGAGATCTTGTAATAATAGATCCTAACGGAGAATATACTATTGATAAAGAAAAATTACATACTAAACATAAGCTTACACCTTTCCATGGATGGAAACTTAAGGGCAAAATAGACTATGTTATTCTCAGAGGAAATATAGTTTATTGGGAAGGTAGCATCGTTGATAAACCTCTTGGCGTATTTATAAAACCTTTAAAGAAATAGCTTTGCGATACGACAATGCATTAGGTTTATTTCCAGCATATACTATTATCTATATTATTGTGGAAATAGTTCTTGTGTGATAGCTATGTCTTATGAGGATCCCTATGAACTTATCAATAAATGGCTGAAAGCAAGAGAATTTATAGTTATAGGCAAGGGAATAACACGAAGCGACTCTTTGGAGAAAGCTCTTGGTAAAGCGAGATTTGTAGAAGACTATTTTGAAGACAGTAAAATGCTCTTCATTAAGCAAGTTTTGAGTAGTGAAGGACACGCCATCATAGAAGAGATAAACTATGATGAAGCACTGAAGATACCTGGTATAGTAGGTGTATATACATATAAGGACATTCCTGGAGAGAATCAAGTAGGATATGCATTACCGGATCAACCTTTATTAGCTGAAGGCAAGGTTAGATACCATGGTGAAACAGTTGCTCTTATAGCTGCATGGGATTACGAAAAAGCCTTCAAAGCTGCAGAATTAATTAGAATAAGGTACAGATCATTACCTATACTACTCGGCCCTCTTGAGGCTTTTAAGAGAAAGGATATACTTGTACATGACGAGCTTGGTTCAAATATAGCATTTAAGACGAAACTTCGTCGTGGAGATGTTGAGAAGGGTTTTAGTGAATCAGATGTAGTTGTTGAAAATACTTATAGAACACATCATCAGGAACATGCTTATCTAGAACCAGAAGCAGCATTAGCCATACCCGATGTAGAAGGTAGGTTAACGATCATCTCATGTGCGCAATATCCTCATTTGGCTCAGAAAATAGTTGCTAGAGTACTTGGATTACCATCATCACGTGTGAGAATAGTGTCTCCATACATTGGGGGCGGTTTTGGTGGAAAAGATGATGAAGGGCCCTTGGTTGCTGCTAAGGCTGCTCTAGTAGCATATCTAACTGGTAAACCAGCTTTCCTAATGTACTCTAGGGAAGAAAGTATACGGATTCATCCAAAACGGGAGGCAGCAGTGATCAAGTATAAATCCGGGGCAACTGCCGATGGTAAGTTGAGAGCTATTAAAGTAACTATAATCCATGACACAGGCGCATATGCTAATCGAGGACCATTTATATTGTGGAGAGCAACAGTACATGCCTCTGGACCATACTACGTACCTAATGCATGGGTTGATGGCTACTGTGTGTATACTAACAAGGTACCACAAGGCTCATTCCGTGGATTTGGTAATCCATCAGTACAGTTTGCGGCTGAAGCCCAAATGGATGAACTAGCCCGTAAACTAGGCATGGACCCTGTTGAATTTAGGCTAAAGAATCTTCTTAGGCCTAGTATGGAGACTATTACTGGACAATTATTGGAGGATTCTGTTGGTGTAGCTGACATGGTTACTAAACTTTCTGAATCAATGAATTGGAAGAAGTTAAGAAAAGAAATTGATGAGTGGAATATTAAGAGTACTAGATACAAGCGCGGCCTTGGAATAGGTGTTGCATGGCATGGAATAAGTACTAGTCGAGGTGTACCTGATTGGAGCAATGCATATATTAAAATCGATCGAGATGGCTCTGTAACTGTCTATACGGGCATAGTTGAGATAGGACAAGGATCACCTACAACAAGTCATAGGCAGATTGTAGCTGAAGTTCTAGGTGTACCGCTAGAACTCATAAATGTAGTCTTTGGAACATCAGATGCTCCCGATGGAGGAGCAACACATGCATCAAGAGGTACTAGTATAGGGGCTATAGGTGTATTATTAGCTGCTGCGAAAATTAGAGAGCGACTAAATAGACTTGCTGCAGACTTACTTAAAGCTCCTCTCGAAAAAATTGTAATTAAAGAAGGTAAAGTATTTGTTCAAGGTGATGAAGAAAGATCCATGTCTTGGAAAGAGTTAATTGAAAAAGCATACTCCCGTGGAATAGATTTAAGTGCTACAGGCTATTTCTTTTTACCAAAAGGAAGCTTTGATAATGAACGTGGACAGGGATATGCATATCCAGCATATAGTTATGTAGCACTGGCAATAATGGTTGAAGTTGATACGTGGACTGGTAAAGTTAAAGTTCTAAAGGCTTGGCCTGGATTAGCTGCTGGAAAAATCATTAATCCAATACAAGTGGAAGGCCAGATTGAAGGAGCTATTACTCAGGGCATTGGTTATGTATTAATGGAGGAAATAAGGTTTGGCAGTAAAGGAGAGATTCTTAATGCTGATTTAACAGATTATACCATACCAACTGCAATGGATACTCCTCTAGAAATTACTAAACCTGTCTATGTAGAAGATATATTTAAGTATGGACCTTTTGGTGCAAAAGGAGTTGGTGAAATGGCATTCATACCTTTGCCAGCTGCAATAGCTAATGCAGTATCACATGCCATTGGCAAACGCATTACTGAACTACCTCTTACTCCAGAAAGGCTTTATAAAATAATTAAGAGTATAAGGTGATCAGCTATGTTCTATCGTCTACCTCAATTTAAGTATTATAAGCCTCAGACACTTGATGAAGCATTAAAGTTATTAAATGAACTTGATGAAGCTAAAGTCATAGCCGGTGGAACAGATCTATTAATAGATATGAGGATAGGTAGATATAGACCTAAAAGTATCATAGACATTAATGATCTTAGCGAGTTAAAATACATAATTGATGACGGTAATCGGATACGTATAGGTGCTTTAACCAGATTACAAGAGTTAATTTATTCAGAGATCATTAAAGAAAAAC
Source organism: uncultured Desulfurococcaceae archaeon (assembly GCA_964631195.1). GTDB lineage: Archaea > Thermoproteota > Thermoprotei_A > Sulfolobales > Desulfurococcaceae > CAZHDB01. The sequence continues at coordinate 10,306 of CAZVWZ010000021.1, read as the reverse complement.
TTCCAATACTATATGAAGCTGTTTATCACATGGCGAGTTGGCAGATAAGGAATATGGCTACTATTGGTGGTAATTTATGTAATGCTTCGCCAGCAGCAGATACAGCACCACCACTAATGGTTCTTGAAGCTAAACTTAGGGTAATTAATATTGAAGGAGAGAGGACTATAGATATAAGAGAATTCTTCTTAGGCCCTCGTAAGACCTTACTTAAAGGAAATGAGTTATTAAAGGAGATAATAGTACCTGTCCATAAAGATTATGGATATTCCTATATGAAGCTTGGCCGTAGGAACTCATTTACATTATCTATAGTATCTGTAGCCTCTCTAGTAAAAGTAGAGAATAATATATTTAGTGATGTACGTATCGCATTAAATTCTATAGCGCCTACTCCAATACGCGCAGTTAGCGTCGAAAAGTATCTAGTAGGAAGAAAAGTAACGATAGACAGTATTAAGGCTGCTTCAAAACTTGTTATAAAAGACATATCTCCAATAACCGATATCCGGGCAACAGCCGAATATCGTAAGGACATGGCCATCATTTTAACTTATGACTCTCTTAAAGTTGCATTGAAGAGGTTAGGCATAGAATTTGTAAAAGGGTGATGGCCTTGGTCCTCGTAAAGTTTAATCTTAATGGGCATCCTGTAGAAGTTGATGTAGAGCCTAATGAAATTCTTCTTAATACGTTGAGGAATAAATTAGGTATAAAAAGTGTTAAAAGAGGATGCGAACGTGGGGAATGTGGTGCTTGTACAATACTCCTTGACGGCAAACCAGTATATTCATGTATGTTATTAACTGTACAGGTTAATGGGCGCTCTATAGATACTGTTGATGGTCTTTGGAATAACGAGTTATTTAAAAAGTTAGTGTACAACTTTACTATAAAAGGTGCCATTCAATGCGGATATTGTACTCCCGGGTTCCTAATAACATCATATGCCCTGCTAAGGACTAAAAAAGTAATAAGTAAAGAGGACGTATTAAAAGCAATAGAAGGGAATTTATGCAGATGTACTGGCTATAAAAAAATTATCGAAGCAATAATGGAGACATACGAATGTATACACTCATAGTATAATTATTTTACTACTATTTTCTTATTACAATTATCACTATTACTTATCTTTAACTAAACATTATTTCTTATATAAACTTTATTTATACATTTATTGAAGTTATAAAACTATAAAATAGTTTTTAAATAATAATTCACTTGGGCTTCTTGGATATTAAAAATATGATTATTAAAAATACAATATAACAAGAGCCAATGAAAAATTTATATAAATTATGTGGTTCAAAAGATGATAATATATCTATTAATGCTATTACTATTGTTGCTCCAGCCATAAATGACCAGGCTACTAATTTATCCAATCCATTAATATCAATATAACTTATGAGAACAAATGCTATGAAGAGAATTATTAATGAAAATATTATTAGTATTAGTGGATATGGAATTATATAAGGAAACACCCACATCGATATAAAGAAAAATAAAGCCCATATGGTCCATAGGATAAAATATTTTTTATATGATATAGTCCTTATGAGTTTAAACGGTTTCATATATTTTGAAGCATTTACTAGTATAAAGATTATTAGTAAACAAATTATATAGATGTATGTGTCTATTGTATACGGAATTGCTATTTGGAATAACAAAGTTAGACAAGTTAAAATGGTAAGCAGGAGAATATTTCCTTTAATATTAATCCATTGTTTCCCAGACACTTTCTTGAATAGTGCTTCAGTAATTATGATAGGAATACATATACTGTATATGCCGTGGAATATTACAAGATAAAAGCTCCAAACCCAGTTGACACCGATCCACCGTCCATAAAAATGATATATCCCAAGATCTTTCCATTCAGGGTTAAAGAAAGATCTAACCGCAATACCTTCTTCGAGAACACCATATGCTATGCCTAGTGGGATTAATGACACGTATTTGAGATTATTTCTCAATCTAAATTCTCTAATTAAAGCAACGCCTGAGCCATAGAAACCTATTAATATCAATAAGTTTATTGGGTTAAAGAAGTTCCATGGTGGGGTAGACGTAGTTAATAACTCTGCAATAAGTGGAGATATAAACATTAGTGTAATCAATGCCCCTAAAATCCTTCGCATCATCTTGACCTCAAACCTAAGACAATTTTTATGGAGCTATATTTAAATATCTAATCATGATAGACTTTTACTATTGGTTATGATTAGTAATTATCGGGTTTAAACTCTTGACATATTCAAAACGGATAAACAAAAACAGCATCTTAGTCTCCTTGATATTATTCATAGTCTCACTACTATATTATGTAGCTTATGAATTTCGTTTGCCATTAGTTTATGGGATTGATGGCCCATATTATTTGATCCAAATAGAATATATTGAAAAGACAGGAACTATATATTATGGCGATCCTCCTTTAACTTTTTATGTTTTATACGCGATATATGTCATTGTTCGTAATTCTATATTAGCTGTAAAAATAGGTAGTATAATTTTCCCTGCACTTACTATTTTTCCTTTATATTATTTGTTGAATAATCTACTTAAAAGAACTGAGGCATGCATGGCTGCTGTATTTTTCTTTATGTTTTTCACCCCATATAATTAGGCTTATGGGTGATTTTGTAAAGAATACATTTGGACTATTTTTCTTTACATCTTATTTATATTTCTTCTATATTTGGTTCAATAAGAAGGATATAACCTATCTTTTTCTATCAATAGTTTTTCTAGTACTAACAGGGTTAACACATATTCTTGCTTTTGGGATCCTAGTATTATATACCTTCATTTACCCTGTTATTTCATATCTTAATAGTAGACTAAAGATCGAATTTATTAAGGCTCTGCCCCTTATGATCGCAGCAATCATATTTTCAATTATATCATATACCTTTTTTACATTTTATTTCAATGATTTTAGTAAGATAATGACATATATTAAAAGCATTACGAAACCTATATATCAACAAGTTCATATGCAATCCGCTCAAGCATTAGCAGGGATTATTAGAGGTTCATTATTAATATATATAATCCCATCATTAATGATTATTGTTTCGATCACCTTATTTATAGTATATGAACTATTTAAAAGAAGAATAAATTGTTTCTTATTGACATCTTATGTTGTATGTCTTATACTATTTAATCCATTAAGTAATGTAGGTGTATTCTTCAGATTTACATTATCATCAATAATTCCTTTATCGATATTAGTTGGATACATAGTTAGCAAGTATAGTGATCATATAAAGGCATTGACAGTAATACTTCTTATTCTGATACCAACACTATTATTATCATTACAAATAGCTTCGACATGGGGGCATCAATCCCTATTGAGATATATAATGAATTAAAAGATGCTAGTAAATACATAGTTGAAGCTGACGCTATAGTACATCCAGTTGGCATTCCTCCTTATTGGCCTGAGTACATTATTGGTCCTGAGAGAGTTATTAGGATGCCATTACACCCTGAAAATAAACCAATATATTTAGTTATATCTAAGAAAAATACCTTTACCTGCATTAAGACCATATGAAACTAATAATATTTGATGGAGAATATATACAAATCCGAAAGATATTAGTTAAAGGCATAATTGGTCATGAATAATTCTTTATTAAATAGGATTCATGGTATCTAGATATTTATATCCTACATGAAAATTGTTAAGTAAGTTTTCTTCATCAAGTAATTTTATAGAATTGTTAATAAACCACAGAAAACATAAATTAAACTGGGCTTTATGGATAATGGCGAGAGAGTGCATATAATAGATAATCCATTAGCTAAATATCTCCTAGCTATTCTAAGGAATAAGAATACATTGCCACCGAAATTTAGAGAGGTTATGAAGAAGCTAGGATTTATCCTTGCTTATGAAATTTCAAGAGAGCTTAATTGGAAAGAAACAACTATTGAAACACCTTTGTCTAGGGCAAAAGGTATAGAGCCCTATACAAATGTATGGATTATTGCTATACTTGGTGCAGGTGTGCCATTAGCTCAAGGAATGCATGAGGCTTTTCCGTGGGCGGGGTTAGGATTTATTGCTGCAAGAAGATTTGAGGAAGGTAAAGACGTTCGTGTAGAAGTATATTATGAAAGAATACCGGAGAGTCTGAAGGGAGCTATCACTATCATAGCTGATCCAATGCTAGCAACTGGGAACACCATGGTAAAGGTACTTGAAATAGTTAAGAGAAGAGAATGTAAAAAAGTATTAATAGCGTCAGTTGTTGCCAGCAAATACGGCATCAAAAGGATATTAGGTCTATTTAATGACGTAAATATTTATGTTTTAACCATTGATCCCGAGCTTAATGACAAGGCTTTCATTGTACCGGGTCTAGGAGATGCTGGAGATAGGGCATTGAATCCTATCTAATTATTTCTTCTTCATCAAAGCATAATAGAAACCTATAACTCCATGTCTATGAGGCCAAGATCTCATTGTGCCGGCCAAGATCTTAGATTGCATGAAGGGTTTACTTAATTTAATAATCTCGACATTGTCCTTATCCTTTAAAAATTTTGAAATAATATACTCTCCTTCCCATGGAAGGACACTACATGTAGTATATAGTAAAAGACCTCCATGCCGTAGAATTTTCCAGCCAGCCTCGAGTATTTCGTATTGTAACTCAATTAATTTCTTGACAACTCTTTCGTTATACCTCCATCTAACATCCGGGTTTCTGGCCAGGGCTCCCGTGGTACTACAAGGAGGGTCAACTAATACTCTGTCCATGGAATTTGTTCCAAGTTTTTCAACCGCCTTTCTTGCATCCATGACGTATATTTGAACAGCTTTTTCAGTCCCTGTTCTCTCTAGGAGAAGCCTTAATCTTTCAACACGGTCTTTGTATATTTCGAACGAGTATATTCGTGATCTTAAACCTGTTCTTTCAGCAATATATGTTGTTTTTCCTCCAGGAGCAGCACATAGATCAGCTATATCCATGTTTTCCCGCAGATCAAGTAATTCAACAGCTACCATGCTTGATTCATCTTGTGGTATTAGAATCCCTGTTTCTACAAGTCTTAGGACCTCTTTACCTAAACTACCATATATTTTTATAGCTTGATTACTATACTTGCCTTTTTCTACACTATATCCTGAATCTCTAAGATACTTTATGATAGCATCTCTTGATGCCTTAAGTGAGTTAACTCTAAATACGTGAGGCAAAGGCTTCAAGGTCTCTATTAAGAATGCTTCAAGATCTTCTTCTAATAATTTAAATGCTTTATATAAAGCTCTATATAGTTCTGGAGATACCTTATATTTTAACATGATCTTTTCTTCATCCAAGACCGGGATCCATTTACTTGAACTCAATATTGTTATGTAGTTCTTAATTTCAACTGCTTTATCAAGCGGATATTTTTCAAATAGATATTTAATGCAATATTTTCTTATTGTTTTCTTAGTTTCAGAGCCACTTAACTTATCTAGCTGGTATATGTATGCTATTATTCTTAGAATGCCTCTCATAAATAGATCAAGCTCTTTAACATTGATCTTTGTCATAGAATATATAATTTGATCGATTAATCCTTGATTTCTAAAAATATTATATACCAGTCCAGAAACTTTTCTATCAAATTTTGAACTTGATAAATGATATTTATTAAGAGATCTTCTGATACTTTCTTGCACAGGCTTTATCTTTTCTCCCATCGAAACAGCGTATATTATTGCGTAGACGTATTTCTTCCATAGGCTTACCATAATTTTACCACTATAGAGAAGAGGTTACAAGGTTATTAAAAAGTTAAGCCCGCCTCCTTGAGTCTGTGGATTATTACTTTTCTTTCCTCATCAGGCATTAAATTAATAGTTTTTATTAACAACTTGCGGTCAATGTATTTAAGATTTTTTGTATAATTGGTTAGCTTATCTATATCTATTCCTTGCTTAGCTTTGAGCACTAAGTATTCTTCAGGCTTAATAATCCTGATTTTCCTGCCCTTTACATTTATTGATTTAGCGGAGCTAATGATTTCCTCTGGTATATAGATATCAAATATATTTTCATATAGTTCGATGGGAATTTCTTTATCATTAACTCTAGCTATAAGCTTTGGTGTTCCTGCTTCTGTAGTCGTATAAAGCCATTTCTCCTTCTCAGCTATATCGATGAAAACTTGTTCATCAACTATAACGCTGGGTTTTATTACAAAAAGATCAATATCGCCTATGAGCTCCTTCTTTTTTAGAGCCAATTGGATAACTGTGTCTCCTATTATTACAAAATCAATGCCGTAATCAATTAATTTACCAAGAACTATAGCTAGTTCTTCAAGTGTGTAAGGCATGGTATGCACCATAAGCTAAATCTACTGCCTTTAAATACAGTTATAAACTAAGCTAAATCCCTAAATAATCTATCGTACTTTTTATCCCAGTGTGCTATTCGGTTTCTTTAAGATCCTACCTATTAACATGGCCTTGTTCTTATATACTAATTTAAGGCTATGCAGGAGCGGTATGGCTGATCTAATGAGTTATTTATGGGAATAAAATATAATCTACAACTAGGAGTTATGATAAAATGGTAGTGCATGTAATAATTAGGATATTATTAGCATAAGTTGATAAATTTAATGGAGGAATGATTATGGTTGTTAAAATAATTGATACTACGATGAGAGATGCTCACCAATCACTATTAGCTACAAGGTTCAGGACAAAAGACATGCTTCCAATAGCCGAGATCATCGATAAAGCCGGGTTTTATAGTTTAGAAGTTTGGGGAGGCGCTACATTCGACGCAGCAATAAGGTTTCTTCGTGAAGATCCATGGGAAAGATTAAGATTAATAAGAGAACGAGTCCGTAAAACAAAGCTTCAAATGTTATTACGTGCTCAAAACCTTGTTGGATACTGGCATTATCCCGATGATGTTGTCATTAAATTTGTGGAACTTGCTTATAAGAATGGTATCGATATATTCCGGGTGTTTGATGCATTAAATGACCCACGTAATATGAGAGTGAGTATTAAGAAGGCTAAGGAGGTTGGCGCTATTGTGCAAGGCGCTATATGCTATACAATTAGCCCGGTACATACAATTGATTACTATCTAAAATTTACCGAGGAACTTCTTGCTTTAGAGGTTGATATCATAACTATAAAGGATATGGCCGGAATACTTGATCCAATAACCGCCTACAAACTTGTAAAATCAATTAAAGAAGAATTCAAGGTACCTGTTAATGTACATACGCATTCGACAGGAGGAATGGCTGTAGCAACTTATCTCATGGCTGTAGAGGCTGGGGCTGACTACATAGATACAGCTATAAGCCCATTAGCATTTGGTACGGCCCAGCCAGGTATACAATCTGTGTACCATGCTCTTCCACAGAATAAGAGACCACAGATCAATATGTCAGTTGTTGAAGAGATTTCTAAATATCTTAGAAAAACTATAGAACAGAATTACGCTCATCTACTAAACCTTAGGATATTATTACCTAATCCTGATGTAATAATACATCAGATCCCGGGTGGCATGTTTTCTAATCTCATAGCTCAATTAAGAGAACAGAATGCATTAGATAAATTAGATCAAGTACTCGAGGAAGTACCTAGGGTACGTGAGGATCTTGGATGGCCGCCTTTAGTTACACCTTTATCTCAAATTGTTGGTACTCAAGCTGTGTTAAATGTGTTATTTGGCAAGTATAAGGTGATTGCCAAGGAAGTTGTAAATTATGTTAAAGGATTATATGGTAGGCCCCCTGCACCAATCAAAGATGAAATTAAAAAGATGATCTTAAAGGGTGAAGAAGAAATTACAATTCGTCCAGCCGACCTACTTGAACCTAAGCATGAGAAGTGCCGTGAGGATCTCGAATCCATGGGATATCTTATGAAGGAAGAAGATGTTCTAACATATTGTCTTTTCCCCGATGTTGCAAAGGAATTCTTTAGACTTAGAAAAGAAGGAAAGATTGAAGTCATAGAAAGACCTCCTGTATATAGAAAAGTTGTTACTATCATCGTAAATGGCAAGGAATATAAGGTCGGAGTTGAAGGAGTGGATTTAAAGGCTATAGCATTGTCATCCTCTCCCTACATAGCATCACCACAAGCTATACAATCCAATAATACACCACGGGTTTATGAAACTTCTAAAATCGCTAAAGAGGATATTGAAGGAGAGATTATAAGAGCTCCTATGGCTGGAAAGATCTTAAAGATATATGTTGAGCCTGGTAAGCATGTGAAGAAAGGTGATAAACTAATTACTTTTGAATCAATGAAAATGGCCACTGATATACTAGCTCCTAGGGATGCTATAATAGTTAAAATACTTGTTGAAGAAGGCGAGCGCATCGAATCTGATCAACCATTAATGGTTATAGCTTAGGCTTAGGTGATTTTAATGGATGGAGCAGAATTAGTGCAAATGCTGAGTAATAATATTGGGATACTTAATATCACACTTGGTAACATCGTAATGATTTGTGTGGGACTATTACTTGTCTACCTAGCCGTCAAAAAGAATTACGAGCCATTAATACTTCTTCCCATCGGAGCTACAGCAATACTTGTAAATTTACCGCTACAAACACTAACTGAGCCCCCTCATGGACTATTGTATCTTGTAAAAACATATCTAATAGATACTGAAGTAGTTCCTCTACTTATATTCCTTGGTTTAGGAGCTATGACAGATTTTGGGCCAATGATTGCTAATCCTAAATCATTATTGCTTGGTGCTGCTGCCCAGATTGGTGTATTTATAGCATTAATAACAGCGATTACGCTAGGCTTTAACCTGAAAGAAGCGGCTTCTATAGGAATTATCGGCGGAGCTGATGGGCCTACAACGATCTATTTAACAGTTAAACTTGCCCCTCATTTATTAGCTGCAAATGCTGTTGCAGCATATTCCTATATGGCGTTGGTACCGTTAATACAGCCACCTGTTATTAAGGCGTTGACTAGTCGTGAGGAGAGAAGGATTAGGATGAAGCAGCTCCGTCCAGTTAGTAAGACTGAGAAGATAATATTTCCATTAGTTACAATGGTTGTTGCAGGCTTTCTTGTACCATCAGCTATACCTTTGATAGGCATGATCATGATTGGTAACTTATTCAGGGAATCAGGTGTTGTTGAGAGATTATCTAAGGCTGCTAGCGAAGAGCTTATGAACATTGTAACTATATTTCTTGGATTAGGTATCGGAAGCACTATGAGAGCTGAACTTTTCCTAAGGCCTGCTACACTAATGATCATAGGTCTTGGAGCATTAGCTTTTGCATCTGCTACTGCTGTTGGCGTGTTGTTTGCAAAGATCATGAATTTATTCGTGAAAGAAAAAGTTAATCCAATGATCGGGGCTGCGGGAGTTAGTGCTGTGCCTATGAGTGCTCGTGTTGTACAGAAACTTGCCAGTGAAGAGGATCCAGGTAATTACTTGCTCATGCATGCTATGGGGCCTAATGTAGCAGGTGTAATAGGTACTGCAATAGTCGCCGGCGTATTCCTATCATTATTAGGCTAGGAGGTGTATAGGTTTTGATCATATTATTTATACCTATATTCTTTGATGCATTAATTGTATCAATTATTGGAATACTTGTTGTATTTTCTATACTTGCGTTACTAGCTATAATACTTGGCTTGTTCCCAAGACTAATATATAGTAGGGCGAAGATCGTTGGAGAAAGGCCTAAGCCAACTACTAGAGAGAAGATCGAGATAAAGATTAAAGAGGGAGGTCTTAAACCAGATGAAATAGCATTAATAACTACAGCTGTTACAGCATTTCTAGAATATAAGACTAATACGTTTATGAAAAATCCATTATTAAAACAGTTACCTATATTAGCGAAACTATTTCCCTTAGCTGGTGTTGTATTTAAGGCGAAGTTAAAGTTGTCCCTAGGTGGAAGCGAGAGAGAAGTAGAAGTTAGAGAGGAATCTCCTGGTACTTATATAGTAAAAATAGGTGCAAAAACATATGCGGCAACGATAAAGCCTCCTGAAGAAAAGATAGAAATAGATCTGGCAAAACAATAAATATTTACCCCAAATTAGACAGAGACAAATAGTAGATGCCGGGGTGGCCGAGCGGTCAAAGGCGGCGGGCTGCAGTGGGTCAATAATAAGCCGCCCATCCACAGAAACCCGCTTAACCGCGGGTTCGAATCCCGCCCCCGGCTCCATACCCCACGTTCGGGTCCTTCCCCTACATTTTTACATTAACCTGCTAGGAGGATATGAGTTATACGCTTTGCCTATAATCTG
>CAZVWZ010000020.1:0-15566 GCA_964631195.1 uncultured Desulfurococcaceae archaeon | reverse complement strand
AGGAATACGTAGATATAGTTATAAACACCCTTCCAAATCAAGGTACAAAGACAGTAAGAACGGAGGAAGCACTGCACTCAACACTGACAATAATAAATCTAATAATCTAAATGCATAGAGTTTAATACACCCAATCTAGGTTAAACCATAATACTAGCATTAGGTGGCATGGAATGGGTCATCGTAAGAAAAGTGCTCCAAGAAGAGGTAGTCTAGGAGTTAGACCTAGAAAGAGAGCAGCCCGTATAGTGCCTCGTGTCAAGTCATGGCCAGAGATAGCTAGTGAGGAGCCATTATTACTTGGTTTTGCAGGCTATAAAGCTGGCATGACTCATGCAATAATAATTGATGATCGACCTAATACTTTGACTAGTGGTAAAGAAATTTTCATACCTATAACGGTGTTAGAGACTCCTCCTCTCATCATCCTCGGTGTTCGAGGCTATAGGTACCATGTATCTACAGGTCTGAGAAGTATAGGGGAAGTTTGGAAAAGCCCTGTAGAGGCTCTTGAAAAGATTGCTAACGAATATTCTAAGAACCCATTTGTTGGCAGAAATGTAGATGATATTGCGAGGCAATATCTCAAGGGTCTTAGAAAGAAGCTTCCAAGCATTGTTAAAGAGGATGAGAAGGAGAAGTACAAGTATAAGTTTCTAGAAGGTAATTGGGAGGCTAAGCTCGAGAAACTATTTAGTGAAGAACTAGATGATGTTAGAGTTATTGCTTCAACAATACCTGTCGTAACAGGTGTTGGCAAGAAGAAGCCTGAGATACTTGAGATTAGAATCGGCGGTGGTAAAGAATTTCAGCAGAGACTAGACTATGCAAGAAACATAATTGGAGGTATTGTAGGAGTTAAGGAGGTATTTAGGGAGGGCCAGTTCATAGATGTTATAGGCGTTACTAAGGGTAAGGGGTTCCAGGGTGTTATAAAGAGATTTGGTGTAAAGGAACTACCTAGATGGCATAAGCACCGTAAGGGCAGTAGAAAAGTGGGTACACGTAGCCCTGGATTTGGCACAATAAGCACTGTTCCACAGCCAGGACAAATGGGCTTCCATAGAAGGACCGAATACAATAAGAGGGTTATTAGGATAGGCGATAATGGCTTAGAAGTCACTCCAGCAGGTGGTTTCCCAGGATACGGTATTGTTAAGACTACTTACATGCTTATACAAGGTTCAATAATAGGTGCTAGAAAGAGACTACTAGTACTAAGGCATCCAATCCGTCCACCAGATTGGGTCCCAGAAGGCCCACCACAAATAGTCTACCTAAGTCTCACAAGTAAGCAAAGTGCCTAAACAATGGGGTGTATAATATGGTCTGGACAATAGTCTATACACTTAAATTTGAGAGGCTAAAGGTACCAGTCTATGGGGTTGATGGAAAACCTATTGATGAGACTGAGCTTCCAGAAATATTTTCTCTAATGGTTAGGAAAGACTTGATCAGAAGAGCATTCCATTCAGCTTTCACAGCAAGATTACAGCCTAAGGGTAGAGATCCATTAGCTGGTAAGAGAACTACAGCCAGAAGCTGGGGTGTAGGACATGGAATGGCCCGTGTACCAAGGCTACCTAATGGACGTGCGGCATTCGTATCATTTGCTCGTGGTGGACACCGTGCATTCCCGCCAAGACCTGATAAGAGGATTCATGAAGAGATTAATAGGAAAGAAATGGCCTATGCAATTGCATCGGCATTAGCTGCTACTGCTAAACCAGAGTTTGTTAGAGCACGAGGACACATATTTAGTGCTGAAAACCTGCCTATAGTTGTTGTTGATGATGTTGAAGAGAGTATTACTAGGGCTAGGGATGCCCGTGAATTCCTTAAGAAGATTGGTGTTTGGGATGATATTGAGAGGACTAGGAGAAGGACTAGGATCAGGGCTGGTCGCGGTAAGATGCGTGGTAGGAGATATGTTGAGCCTCGTAGTGTACTGTTTGTATTGAACAGTGTCTCTAGCGGGTTTGCACTAGCCGTTAGAAATATGCCCGGTGTAGATGTTACAACACCTAATTTGTTAAACATATTGTACTTAGCTCCAGGAGGTGTTCCCGGTAGATTAACAGTATATACTAGGTCTGCTTTAGAAGCTGTCGCATCAAAGTATAAGGTGGTCACATTATGAGTGATCTATATAAGATAATTATTAGACCTGTTCATACAGAGAAGGCTATTAATCTCATAGAGAAGGAGAATACATTGACATTAATAGTTGATAGAAAGGCTTCTAAGGGAGATATTAAGAGAGCTGTAGAACTAATATTCGGGGTAAAGGTTGAAAAGGTGAGGACACTAATAACACCACATGGTGAGAAGAAAGCTTATGTGAAGTTATTACCAGAGTATAAGGCATCTGACGTAGCTGCACATCTAGGACTAATCTAATGAGGTGATCATATATGGGTAAACGTATACTTGTACAAAGAGCAGGTAGAGGTTCACCAACATTTCGTAATCGTGGACACCTTAGAGTAGGTCCAGCAAAATATCCACCTATGGACATTGGTACTACATTGAGAGGTAGAGTAATAGATCTATTACATGATCCGGGTAGATGGGTTCCATTGGCAAAGATAGTGTTAGAGAATGGAGTAGAGTTTCTAACTCCTGCTGTTGAAGGAATGTATGTTGGACAAATAATAACTATAGGTCCAGATGCTGAGGCTAGGAATGGAAATATACTGCCAGTAGGATTTATTCCTGAGGGAACACAGATCTCTAATATAGAAGTTAGACCTGGTGATGGAGGTAAATTAGTTAGATCTAGTGGTGCATATGCTATTATTGTTGGTAGAAGCGGTAGGAAAACGCTTATCCAACTGCCTAGTGGTAAGATTAAGGAAATACCTAATAATGCAAGGGCAACAATAGGTGTAATAGCTGGTGGCGGCCGACCTGAAAAACCACTATTAAAAGCCGGCGCCTCATTCTATAAGTGGAGAGTTAAAGCTCATAAATGGCCTCGTGTACGCGGTGTAGCTATGAATGCTGTAAGTCATCCACATGGTGGTGGAAGCCATCAAAGTGTATCATTCCCATCTACAGTGTCTCGTACAGCACCACCTGGTAGAAAAGTAGGACACATTGCTGCTAGAAGAACAGGTAGACGTAAAGGCTAAACCTTTTAAATATATATTTTAATAATATAATGTTCTAAAATAAATTGATCCTATTATATGTTTTAAAATGAATGATTAAAACAATTATCATACCTAGTCTCATAATCTAAAGCATTCTTTAAACAATGTTTAATGTATCATTGAACATTATTAAAAATAAACCTCATAACACCAATATATATTGACGTAAAGATTTAAAAATAATTATCTATAGAAAATATACATGAAAATAAAGGATGAATTTATGAGGTGAAATCCTATGCCTAAGTGTCCAAAGTGTGGAGCAGAAGTAGATAAGCCAATTAAGACCTGGGTATTAGCCCCTAAGGGCAGGAAAGGTGTTGTAATCGGTCTTTACAAGTGTCCAAACGGCCACTACTTCAGAGCTAAGGCTGAGTAACCAGGTCATTAATGTATTTTTTCAAAACCAATGTATTTTTTAATTAGTTTGATTCCCTTTTTTACAAGATGCTCCTTCTTTCTTGGAAAATGTATTATTATTTTCTCCGATACCGTATTTATGATTAAAATAGTTTCGTTGTCTACTACTTTATGTCTTAGTTCTCTTATGTCTTTATACGATACATTTATACATGTCTCAATAGTACCTCTTTTAATTCTTATCTTTTTTACTATATCATCTATTATATGGCTATATCTATGTTTTCTTATATCTAGTTTTTCAAACGTCTTGCATAGAATTAATTCTGTCTCTTTAAATTCAACTATATAGTATTCTTTACCATAGCCGTGGATATATGCTCCATAAATCTTTATTGATGTGCCCATAGTATATTCTCCATATTTATAGAAGTTATTAGGGATAATAATGTATACCACTTAGTGAATAACTTATACGGGTATGGTCTAATGGATAGTAACTTTGATCCAGTGGTCAAGAAAGTATATGAAATTTATGGACAGGTTATTGAAGAGTTTCAACCTGTGCGAAGTCCAGAAATAATGCTAAGTGAACTTAGGAGTAGATATAAGTTACTCGTTAAGCCTAGAATTGTATATATAACGATAGCTGCTTTCTTAAATAACCGTCCAGTATTATTTGAAGGCCCTCCGGGGACAGGGAAAACTGAGATTGGAGAGGCTATTTTGAGCCTATGGGCTGGTAAAACAGCATTTGTATTGCCATGTAGTGAAAATTATGATGAGTATCGTGTTATAGGTGATTTTCACCCAGTTATGGCTATGTCTAAAGGTTTTAATGAGGAAAGCTTTATTCCAAGGCCCTTACTTGCTGCACTTATCCTAGACACTGGCGTATTAATTGATGAGGTGCGTAGAAGCAGTGAAGAATTCCAGAATATGCTTCTCGATATAATTGATAAAAGAAGGATCATTGTACCAGAACTTAAAAAAGTATATAGGCAGAGAGGAATAGGATTTCAGGTAATATTAACGAGTAATCCAGAAGATATTGCACAAAACGAACTTAGTGATGCATTCTTAAGACGTGTTGTTAGAATAAGGTTTACATATCCATCTCCAGAGGAAGAGATAGAGATTCTTAAGATAAGGCTTGGAGAGGGATATTATAATGTTCCACCCAAATATATGGGTAAAGTACTTGATGTGATAAATTATCTTAGAAAACATGCTATATATAAACCTGGTCCATCAGATACTGTATCCTGGGCCATGCTTGCTATAAAGATAGCTAAAGCTAAAGGCTCTAAGATCGTCTCAATAGACGATCTCGCTGAAGCAGGCGAAGCCATTTTAATAAAAAATATTGAGGATGAGGATCTTGTCAGAGAAGCAATTGGAAAATATCTTAAGAGATAATGTCTGGAAAAAAGTATTACTTGTAAACAGTTTTCTAAATGAACAAGGCTATAAAATAGCAGTATCACAAACTATAAGTCTCTATGAAATACTTTTGACATATTCACTACTTAGGAAAGAAAGTGAATTGAGTGTAGATGAAATTGTAGATGTTACTATATCAGTTTATACGAATGTTGAGTGGAATGATGAGCTCGTTGATAAATTATATAGATATCTTTCCGGCAAACCAAAACATCCATTACATCCTGCTGAGAGAAGTATTCAAAAGATTTCTTCAAAAATAAGATTTGGTAAAGAAATTAGTATAAGAAAAATATTCGATGGCAGGCTCTCTAAAAGCGATATTGAAACATATATCTTATTTAGAAAAACGGGTATCATTAGAAAGGATCGTTACGGTAGACTTAAAGCTGTTAAATACCATGAATATAAAAGACTATCCCATAAGTTATATGAGGACAAAGTTTCTTTAAATGATATTATGAAGTATGCTGATGAAATACCGACTGAGTTATGGAGTCTATTAATTACCGATGAAAGGTTGGAAGAAGCCGATCTTAAACAATTAATAGATATAGCTGATCGGCTCAGATCATCTAATAATGTTTCTTTAAAGAGAAAGGTATTAGATAAAATAGCTAATAATATAGATGTTGCTGGTAAACTTAGATCGTGGGAGAAGAAAGTAATTGCAAGCCTTGTTAGAGAAACTGGATATACAAATCTAAATTTACTGGTTAAGGTATGGGATAAGCTCGGAATAGATAGACTAAGAACTTTTGGTATAGATGAGATCATATCTATGATCAAGACAATATCTCTTCAAGATAGACAAAAAATAGTTTCTAGGATAGTTAAAAAAGCTAGTTATAGGGACATAGACAAGTTATTAAATTCACTTGATCTAATGTCATTCAAGAATTCCTCTTACTCAATGGATCCACGTATTAAATCTGTTTATAATTTAGCTAATGCTCTTTCTAATTATATAGATTACATGATTACATACGATAAGTCTTTTTTAGAGTATAGCAGCTATTATGCCGATAAGGTTGACCCAAGGTATTTGCCACATAGGTTTAAACCTATATATGAATCCATAATTAATAAGGATCAGAGGGTACTTTTAACAAAGGCTATATTACATGAATACCCTTCACTACTTGAATATGTATTAACAAGAGCTATTAGTTTAAGTTCTCTAGGTTATAGTAATGACGTTATTAATAGAGCTTTACATATGGGATTAAGAATTTTAAGACATATTGTGGGCAAGGTACATAAAACTGGTAGGAAGGTTAAAGTTGCATATAGATCTAGTAAAATAGATCTGCGAGGAACAATTTATAATATTATTAGATTAAATTATGAGGAAAGATATTTTGATTGGAAAAGAGAACCAAACATAATCGTTCTTTTAGATACTAGTGGTTCTATGTTTAATCATTCTTTATGGGCAATATGTTCTCTTGCTGCATTTATTTATAGAATAAATTATGTAGTATTATTTTCCGAAAATGTAGATATTGTAAGGATTAGAAGACATTCAATGCATCTCCTCTATAAATTCTTAAAAAGCATTGTTGATCATGGATTTAAAGGATATACAAATATAGAGTTAGCGTTCTCTAAGGCTTTATCGCTGGCCCGTAAGAAAACATTTTACGTCCTCATAAGCGATCTTAAGCAAACAGTTAAAGGAAATCCATTGAAGCCTATAAGTGAACTATTAAAAAGAGGCCATAAACTTCTTGTTATAGCTCCACAAAAATATGATAGAGAACTTGCGCATTCCATAGAGTCCTTAGGGGGAAATGTTATAATTGTTAAATCACCATTTGATATACCATATGTCTTTAGAAGAAAGCTAAGTTTAAAAAGTAACTTTCTTAAAGGAGGATAAGAGGCTATAGTAGTAGCGTGGAATAGTGTGAGGGAAGAAGAGATATGTCGATATCTATAGAGATCCCACCGGAATGGAAGAAATTTAGATATCGTGGAAAGACTTTGGAAGAACTACTTGAAATGCCAATGGACGAGTTAATAAATCTATTTCCTGCTAGACAGAGAAGAAGTCTTAAACGTGGATTAACAGAAGCACAGGTTAAGCTTCTCGCTAAGATTAGGAAAGCTAGACAACTTATTACTCAGGGTAGGAGGGCGATCATAAAAACTCATGTGCGAGATATGATTATTTTACCTGAAATGGTCAGCTTAACTATTGCAGTATATAATGGTAAGGAGTTCATACCAGTCCGTATAACGCCGGAAATGATAGGCCATTATCTAGGTGAGTTTAGTCCAACATGTAAACGTGTACAGCATGGCGAACCCGGTTTAAAGGCTACCCGTAGTAGTATGTATGTATCACTTAAGTAGAGGTGATCAGTGGATATGCCTACATGGCATTACAGCTATAAAGTTAGAGATGAGAGTAAGATTGCTAAGGCAGTATTATGGGATGCCGACGTATCTGTTAAGGACATGAGAGAGGTTGTTAATGCTATAAAGGGTATGAAGGTTGATGATGCCATAGAGTTTCTGAAAAAGGTTGTTGAGAAGAAGGAGCCAATACCGTTTAAGAGGTATAAGGGTAAAATAGCTCATAAAAGAGGTATGGGTGCCAAGTGGAAATGGCCTAGTGGCAGGTATCCCGTGAAAGCAGCGAAATACGTTATTAGATTACTTGAGAATGTAAGGAATAATGCTGAGGACAAGGATCTTGATACATCAAAACTTGTTATAGAACACATAGCCGCTCATAAAGGTATAACTCTTAAACGTTGGATGCCTCGTGCATTTGGCAGAGCCACACCTAAGTTTGACCGTAGATCTAATGTCGAAGTAGTTGTTAGGGAGGTCTAAAGCCATGCCCGGCCCACGCATTAAGGAGTATTTTCTAACATATAGTATGACAAAGGTTATGATTGATGAATTTTTAGCTAACTACTTCTATAATGCTGGTTATGCAGGTCTAGATCTATATAAAACTCCTACAGGCTATCGTATAGTTATTTATGCAGAGTATCCAGGAAGAATAATTGGCCGTGGAGGAGCTGTTATACGTAAACTATCAACTGTTTTACAGAAAAGATTTGGTCTTGAAAACCCCAACATTACTGTTTTACCTGTTCCAGATCCTGATCTTAATGCTCGTGTAGTAGCTTTCCGAATAGTACGTGCCCTTGAGAAGGAGATACCTTATCGTAGAGTTGCACTAGCGATGCTTAGAAGGATCATGGGTGCAGGCGCTATTGGAGCAGAGATCGTTATTAGTGGTAAGTTGCGTTCTGAAAGAGCAAGGTATGTAAAGCTTAAAGCTGGGAAGATCTATAAGGCTGGTGAGCAGATAGAATATATAGTTGATCGTGCTGTTGCAAAAGCCCTTCTTAAACGAGGAGTTTATGGTGTAGAAGTAACAATCGTTAAACCAGGCATACCCCCAGCCGATCATGTATCTATACGTGAGGTTAAGCCTGAAGAGTTAGAGGAGTTTAAGACTATAGAAGTTTTGTCAGAAGGAGGTGGTTCTAGCGAATGAAACCGGACGATATACGTAAAATGGATCCTGAGGAACGACTCAGAAAACTTGCCGAGCTCCGGCTAGAACTTATTAAGCTTAGAATGCAGGCTAGAGTAGGTACTTTGTCTAATACTGCTCGCATAAGAAATATACGGCGTGACATAGCTAGAATACTAACAATTATGAGAGAGGAGGAACTCGCTCGAGAAGAGGTTTTTGAAGAAGAAGAGTGAGGTCTTTTGAAACATACGCGTAAGAACATATTTTACCATGAATTAATAGGCTTATATATTCGTATATTAGAACATACTGATCCTTCTCTTGTATCTATCAGTGGTATAGTTGTTGATGAAACATTAAAGACTCTTGTTATTGAGACAAGAGATGGACGTAGAAAAAGAGTTTTAAAGGAAAATGGAGTTTACCAATTTAGGCTCCCAAGTGGGGAGAAAGTAATAATTAGGGGGTCTCAGATTTTAGGGAGACCAGAGGATAGATTAAAGAATATAGTGAAATGAGGCGTGTAAACCATGGCTGTAAGAAATATCGGTATTCCGGGGATCGAGCCTCCGAAGAATAGATGTGATGATCCTAAATGTCCATGGCATGGACATTTAAAGGTACGTGGAGCAATCATAACTGGTACTGTTATTAGTGCTAAAATGCATAGAACTGTTGTTGTCCGTCACGATTATCTATTTTATGTGCGCAAGTACAAGAGGTATGAGAAGAGACATACAAAGATACATGCTCATAATCCACCGTGTATTAATGCCCGAGAAGGTGATGTAGTTATTGTAGGTGAGACCAGGCCTTTATCTAAGACTGTACATTTTGTTGTACTTGGTGTTATTAAGAGAGCTGAGGAGAGGGGTGGTAGATAGATATGCCTAAGAAAGGTAAGGCAGGTAAACCAGCACTTGCCAGACGCCGTATAAATACAGGTTTACAAGTCGGTTCATATGTACGTGTAGCCGATAATAGTGGTGCTAAAGAGGTACAGATAATTGGTGTGCCAGGTTATAAGGGTAGGCTTCGCCGTATACCGCCAGCTGGTATAGGGGATCTCGTTGTTGTAACTGTTAAGAAAGGTACTCCGGAGATGAGGAAACAGGTAGTTAAAGCAATTATCGTTAGACAGCGAAGACCTTTTAGGAGGCCTGATGGTACATGGGTTGCCTTTGAAGATAATGCTGTTGTAATAGTCACTCCTGAGGGCAATCCTAAAGGCAGTGAAATACGTGGCCCCATTGCTAGAGAAGCTGCTGAAAGATGGCCTCAGATAGCTAATATAGCTACAATAATTGTTTAGGAGGTGTTTATTTCATGGCTTTAACTAGTTCACATAAGCCTAGTAAACAGAGGAAGGCATTCTTTAATGCTCCATTACATATAAGACATAAATTCATGTCTGCTCCTCTATCACCTGATCTTCGTGAGAAGTATGGAATACGTAATTTACCCGTTAGAAAAGGAGATACTGTAAGAGTTATGAGGGGTAAGTGGGCTGGTCACGAAGGCAAAGTCGTCCGTGTTGATTTAAAGCATATTAGGATCTTTATTGAAGGTGTACAGTTTAAGAAGCCTGATGGAACTCCCGTTTATTACCCGATACATCCGTCAAAGGTTATGATTGTTAAGTTAGATTTAAGTGATCCTATGCGTAGACGAGTTATTGAAAGAAAGCAGAAGGCTAAAAAAGAAGTAATTACTGAGGTAATGGAGGTAAAGGAGAGCGGGGAGAAAAAGAAGGTATTAGAGGAGAAAGAAGAGGAGGGTTGATGAGATATGGCTAGAATGGGTGGTAAGAAGCATCTTAAATCATTAGCTGCTCCAGCTTTCTGGCCCATACTTAGAAAAGAATATACATGGACTGTAAAGCCTTCACCTGGGCCTCATCCGATCGAACGAGCTATTCCACTATTAATACTTGTTAGAGATATATTGGGCTATGCAAAAACAGCTCGTGAAGCCCGTAGACTTATCGCTGAAGGACACTTTAAGGTTGATGGAAGAGTTAGGAGAAATTATAAGTATCCTGTCGGACTTATGGATGTACTGGAAATAGTTGATACAAAAGAAACATACAGAGTAGTGCCGGTTCCAGTGAAAGTTCTAGGTCTTGTAAAGATATCTAAGGAAGAGGCAGGGTTTAAGCTTTGCCGTATAGAGGATAAAACAACTATTAAGGGAGGACATATACAACTGAACCTGCATGATGGTAGGAACTATATAGTACGTGTATCTGATCCCACGAATCCGGTTGAGGATACTTTTAATACTTTAGGAGTTGTTAAACTAGCGATTCCTAAACAAGAGATACTTGATTATATTCCATTAAAAGAAGGTGTATTATCGATCATTATTGGTGGACGTAATGTTGGCAGAGTGGGTAGGGTAATAGAAATACATCGTGGTGTTCGTAGATTTAGAAGTATAGTTACATTAGAAGATAAGAATGGCAATAAGTTCCAAACAAGCCTTGAATATATATTCCCTATAGGTATGGATAGACCGTTGATAACACTGCCTGAAGGTGCTTGGTAATGGCTATAAGTGATTATGTGCCAAATATTGATGAGATTATTGAGAAATGGAATAAGCAGCCAATGTTACGTCCAAAAATAGCTAAGGTAACTGTAAACATTAGTGTTGGTGCAGCTACTGAAAGACTAGGCAAGGCTATAAGAGTTATTGAGGAGCTTACTGACCAGAAACCTGTGCCTAGGAGAGCTAGGAGAACAATTAAAGATTTTGGTATACGTAAGGGTGAGAATATAGCTGCTAAGGTAACATTACGTGGTGAAAAAGCTATAGAGTTTCTTAAGAAGGCATTTGAGGCTATAGGCTATAAACTTAAGGCTTCAAGTTTTGATGAATTTGGTAATGTATCGTTTGGTATTAAGGAGCATATATTGATACCTGGAGTAAAGTATGATCCAGAGATCGGTGTTTTCGGAATGGATGTAGCAATAACTTTTGAAAGGCCCGGTTTCCGTGTACTGCGTAGGCGTAGATGTAGGAAACAAAGTATTCCACGTAGACACCGTGTTACAAAGGAAGAGGCTATGGTATACCTATATAAGGTATTTGGAGTTGATATAGTCTAGGATTAGGTGGGTGGATAGAATGGGTAAATATAGGCCTCCTAAGAAACATAGATTTGGCAAGGGATCTCGGAAATGTAGGAGATGTGGTTCTAGAGATGCTGTTATACAGAAGTATGGGCTTTACCTTTGTAGACAATGTTTTCGTGAAGTAGCTGCTAGTCTTGGTTTTAAGAAATATAATTAGTTCTGTATAGCCTAAATTTATTAATCTCTATACCCAGTCTTAAAGCCTACTAGATAGTGGAAGAGGTACATATAGTGTGGTGCAGAAGCTATGGTGATGCTTGATACATTGGCAAATGCTCTAGCTGCCATATGGAATGCTGAGATGAGAGCAAAGCCAGAGGTACTTATATGGCCTGCATCTAAACTCATAATTAATGTATTACGTGTCATGCAGCGTGAAGGATACATTGGCGAATTTGAATACATAGATGATGGTAGATGGGGCAAGATAAAAGTACAATTACTAGGTAGGATTAATAAATGTGGCGTTATAAAGCCTAGATTACCCGTAAAATATACTGAACTTGAAAAGATGCCTCACTGGCTAAGAAAGTACCTTCCATCAAGAGATATAGGTATACTCATAATATCTACATCTAGAGGTGTATTATCTCATCACGAAGCTCTTGAGAAGAGAAT
The DNA here is from genome assembly GCA_964631195.1 of uncultured Desulfurococcaceae archaeon. GTDB lineage: Archaea > Thermoproteota > Thermoprotei_A > Sulfolobales > Desulfurococcaceae > CAZHDB01. Next base: position 3,351 of record CAZVWZ010000020.1, on the reverse strand, counting down.
AGGCGGTGTCCTACTAGCATATGTATACTAGCTTAACCAGGTGGCTGATATGGCTAAGGCTATACATATAGTTGAGGAAGTGGAGATCCCTGAAAATATAAGTGTAGATGTTAATGGATACACGGTAAAGGTTTCTGGACCTAAAGGCGAGCTTACTAGAGACTTTAGTCATGCCCGTGGCATTATGCTTAGAAGAGAAAATAATAAGATTATTGTCGAGGCATATTTTGCCAATAGACGAGTTAAGGCATTAGTTGGCACGATAGCTGCTCACATAAGGAACATGATTCGCGGCGTCATTAGAGGATATAGATATAAACTTAAAATAATATATTCACACTTCCCAATATCAGTTGTTGTTGATGAGTCTGAAAGGATAGTTAGAATTAAGAACTTCCTTGGTGAAAAAGCTGATAGAATTGCGAGGATAGTTGGTGATGATGTAAAAGTTAGGGTTGAGGGTGAGGATGTTATTGTTGAAGGCATCGATATAGAGCATGTTGGACAGACTGCAGCAAATATTGAGCTTGCAACAAAGGTACGAGGTAAAGATAGGCGTGTATTCTCTGATGGAATATATATCTATGACTGGGGTGAGAAGGAGTAATGAGTAGTCTACGTGATATAGATAAACTACTTAAACTACGTGAGAGGCTTAAGTCTAAGAAACCAGATTTCTATAGGCATTTATGGTGGAAGAAGCCTAAGTTCGCTAATGATCCTAAATGGAGAAAGCCTAAGGGCCTTGATAATAAGATGAGGCTTAAGCTAAAAGGTTATCCACCGATTGTTGAAGTTGGTTATAGGAGTCCTGTGCTTGTTAGAGGACTTCATCCCAGTGGACTTAAGCCAGCCATTATTTATAGTTTGAAAGATCTTGAAGACCTCGATCCAAGTAAACATATAATATATATTGGGAGAACAGTTGGTTTAAGAAAAAGAGTATTATTAGAAGAGGAAGCCCGTAAACGTGGTTTCAAAATAGCTAATCCAATGATGAGGTGAGATAGAATGGTAGATCTTAGTATTCAGAAGAGATTGGCTGCAAAAATCCTTGGTATAGGCGAGTCTCGTATATGGATAGATCCCAATGAGATTGATCTCGTGGTTGATGCTATAACTAGGGAAGAGATTAGGAGGCTAATACATGATGGCGTTATAAGAGTTAAACCAATGCATGGAATATCCCGTGAACGTTGGAGGATAAGGCATGAGCAGAGGAAGAAGGGTCGCAGGAGAGGACATGGTAGAAGGAAAGGTGCTAAGAATGCCCGCCATGATAGTAAGGAGGATTGGATGAATCGTATCCGGAAGATTAGGAGATATCTAAGGTATTTAAGGGATCATGATATTATTGATAGGAGGACATATAGGAGACTATATAGGCTAGCTAAAGGCGGTATGTTCAAGAATCTATCAAGTCTTAAGCATTATATGAAGGAACATGGTATATTGCAAGAAGTTAGGTGAGAAGTATGGCCCGTGGACCAAAATATAAAGTTCCTAGGAGAAGACGGAGAGAAGGAAAAACTAATTACTATAAGAGATATCGCATGATATTGTCTGGTCACCCTAGATTCATTGTTAGGAAAACTTTAAAGCACATTATTGTACAAGTGGCGATAGCTAAACCTGGAGGAGATCATATAGTAGCTGCTGCTCATAGCCGTGAACTCGCTAAAAAGTATGGTTGGAAGGGAGGACTTGGAAATACTTCCGCTGCATACTTAACTGGTTTACTTGCTGCATTACGTGCTTTAAAAGCCAGTATAAAGTATGCCGTGCCAGATATAGGTCTTCATGCACCAGTTAAAGGCTCTAAGATCTTTGCCTCTATAAAGGCAGCCAATGATGTTGGTTTAAAAGTACCTATATCAGATGAGGTTGCACCCTCAGAGGATAGAATTCGTGGTGAACACATAGCTAGTTGGGCTAAGATTCTTAGTGAAGAAAATCCAGAGTTATTTGAGAAACGTTTCTCACTCTATCTTTCCCGAGGCTTCAACCCTATTGATCTTCCCCCTCATTTTGAGGAGGTCAGAGAAAAGATTCTTTCAGATTATAAGGATGTAATTGGAGGAGGTGAAAAGTAGTGCCTATGAACGCTGTTGATAAGGAAGCTCTTGAGTCATGGGTTCCGAGAACTAAGGTTGGTAGACTTGTACGTGAGGGTAAGATTACTAGTCTTAAGGAAATATTCGACCGTAACTTTCCTCTACTTGAGCCAGAGATAGTTGATTATCTATTACCGGACCTTGTTTATGAGAGAATAGATGTTAACCTTGTACAAAAGGTAACTGATGCAGGCCGTGTATCACGCTTTCGAGTAGTTGTTGTCGTTGGTAATGGAGATGGCTTTGTAGGTATTGGTTCAGGCAAGGCTAGACAGTATCTTGTTGCATTGCAAAAGGCTATCCGAAATGCTAAACTTAATATAACACCTGTTCGCCGTGGTTGTGGTAGTTGGGAGTGTGCATGTGGAGAGCCTCATAGCGTGCCCTTTGTAGTATCTGGTAAGGCTGGTAGTGTCCGTATAATTCTTAAGCCAGCACCTAAAGGTACGGGTCTAGTTGCTGGCGATGTTGCTAAGAAAGTACTTAGTATGGCAGGCATTAAGGATGTATGGACACAGACTTTTGGAGAGACTAGGACAACCTATAATTTTGCTATGGCAGTTCTTGATGCTTTAAAGAATACCTATAAGTTCATATCACCATTTGATTGGGCTAAGTAAGGGGATGTTTAGGGGTGGAGAGAATGCCTCTGTATGTAATAGTAAGGATTAGAGGTAGGGTTGACGTGCCTCCTGATGTTGATTATACATTGAAACTTCTTAGACTACATAGGAAATTCCATGCAACACTATATCCATCAGATCTACCGGGTATTGAGGGCATGCTTAGGAAAGCAAAGGATTGGGTTACATGGGGAGAAATAGACTACGATACTCTCGTGGAATTGTTGAAGAAACGTGGTAGGATACTAGGTGATAAACCGATCACTGACGAATTTGTGAAGGAGAAACTAAGAATTAATGGCGGTGTTGAAGGCCTCGCTAAGGCATTACTTGAAGGAAAAGTAAAGCCTCATAAACTAAAACCGGTGAAGCCGGTCTTTCGCTTACACCCACCACGTGGCGGCTTTAAGAAGAGTACTAAGAGACCATATAATGATGGTGGAGAACTAGGCTATAGGGGTAAGGCTATAAATGAGCTTATAAAGAGAATGCTATAGTCTATGGAGGTGTATTGAAGTGGTTGTACGTAGGAGAAAGAAGTCAAGGAAGCTACGTGGAAGGACAAGAACTATGGGATGGGGGCGTATAGGACAGCATCGTAAATCTGGTTCACG
>CAZVWZ010000019.1:0-15867 GCA_964631195.1 uncultured Desulfurococcaceae archaeon | reverse complement strand
AGTTTTAACATTAGTCCTTTCTATAACTAGAGCTACTCCATTTTTCCCATTAGGTCTATACGCATTATGCCATTCATCGATAATATATAGCTTTCCAGGTTCCATAGGAACCTCCTTAATTTCCTTGAGATCTCTACTGAGAACAAGTATTATTTCACCTTGAATTAAATAAAATAGCTCGGGAACATTATGTTTTTCAAGAATGTCAATTTCCTCTCTAGATATATATTCTGGATAATATATACCGGCTTGCCAACTATCATTATCTCTAAAGACTATTTCCCATCTCTGCCTGGGAATAACATTAATAATTTTCATAGTTTCATCTCCTCATAGAATGTCTTATTCATATTATATGCCTATTATATTCGAATAAAGGTTATTATCAATATTAAGTATGTCTACTAATGATTAGATAAACTTTATCTTAGAAAATAAGAAGCATTACTTAAAAGAAATACGTTATCTAAGAGATAGTCTTGACTCAAGGGCTCTAAGTATCTCTTCTCTCCTTAATATACCCTGTACTGATAATGCTACTATAATTACTAGACCGTGTATAAGCCTTATCCAGAAACCAGTTGCACCAGCTGCTATAACACCTGTCTCTATAAACTCTAGCATGATAGCGCCTATTACTGTACCATAGATTGTACCAATACCTCCAGTTATAGGTGTACCTCCTACTACAACTGCTGCTATTGATTTAAGCATGTATATGTCTCCTAGTTGGGGCCAGAATGTAGCCATTTCCATAGTTGGTAGCATACCTGCAAAAGCTGCTATCATACCATGGATCATGAAGAGTATTATTAGTGTTCTATCAGTATTTATTCCTAGCATTTTAGCCGCAAGCCTATTATCTCCTATATAGTATATACTGGCTCCAAATACATGTCTATTCAAGATTACCCAGAATAGTATAACAAGCACAATAGCCCAGATAAACTGGGCTGGTATAACACCTCCAAGTCTGCCTACAAATAACTGGTATACAGGGTGATCTCTGAATTCAGCTAATGGTATACTGAAACCATTGGTTACGACAAGAACAACTCCTCTCCAGAAGAACATTGTTCCAATAGTAGCGATTAATGATGGTATGCCTATTTTTGTAATTAATACACCATTAAGTAATCCAGCGACTAGGCCGGCTATGAGACCAAGGATTATTCCTAGGACTAGGAAATTAGATCCAAGGGCTTTCCAAGTTAATGCCATTACAAGAGCTCCAACAGCCATTACAGATGAAAATGATAAGTCGATCTCACCACTTATTATAATAAGTGTTAATGTTATGGCCGGTATTAATGTAAATGGTATTATTGTCAACATAGAACGATATAGATATGGATTGCCAAAGGCTTTTGGATTAATCAATGTAAATATGATCCATAGTACAACCAGTATTCCCGTAATAGCTGTTTGAAGTCTATAGTGGCTAAAGATTTCACGTATAGATGATCTAGATTTCTTAGCTATCATTTCACACACCTAGGCATGACTTTATGATGCAGAGTATTTCTTGTATTCAGGAGGTAGAGATCCTGTTCTAGCTATCGCCTGCATGATGTGAGAAACTTCATCAACTGTTAAATCTTCTTTATAAAATTGTGCAACAACTTTTCCTCTGTCAAGAACAACAAATCTATCTGCAACTGGATAGACATGGTATATGTTATGGCTTATAAATACAGCTGATTTACCTCTATTCTTAAGCTCTTTAACGTACTCTAGAACTTTTCCAACCTCACTTATAGATAGCATGTTTGTTGGCTCGTCAAGCAATACTAGATCAGCTTCAAACAAGATAGCTCTAGATATCTGTACGCCTTGCTGATAACCACCAGAAAGAAACTTTACAGGTGTTTCAACAGGCATTTTCGTTAATCCGAGCTCTATAAGAGCTTTTTCGGCTAAGGCTTTCATCTTATTTATGTCTAGAAAACCGAATTTCTTAGTGATTTCTCTGCCTATGAATACATTTCTCCATATAGGATGATTAGGGCATAATGTTCTTTCTTGGTGTACCAGTACTATCCCTAACTCATATGCTTTCTTAGGAGTTAGCCTCCTAAACCTCATACCCTTAATAATGATCTCTCCTTCATTGGGTGCATGTACACCAAATATTATCTTTACCAAGGTAGACTTACCAGCACCATTATCTCCAACTAATCCAACAATCTCTTTTCTCTCAACGTGAAAGTTCACCTTGTGCAGTGCTACTACTCTACCAAATCTCTTAGTAATATTCTTCAGCTCTACAATTACTTCCTGAGGCAAAGCAGAGACCACCTAGCCCCCATCATATGATTCCTATAACTCCTCAAGTATTATAAGTATTATAAATTCATGTGATGAATTGTAATAAAAAAGTTTGTGTTTACAAGAACTTGTCTAGTTAGTCTTGATCACCTATAGCCTTCTTCAACTAATTGCTCTACTTCGCCTATAGTATCCTTGTCAATAATTGCTCCGCCAGTATCTATATAGAGTCCCTGGAACATCCAGTTCTTACTTAATACTAGATTGAGTACTGTCATGAATCCTTGTAGATATGGCTGCTGGTCAATGACTAGTTGTATATAGCCATCCTTTATACCCTTAACAGAGCCCGGTGTAAGGTCGAAGCCTATAACAATTATTTCTCCAGGGTTCTTACCAAGGTTCTTTAAATAGTCTTCTGCAGCAGCTGTTGTACCGCCGCCATCGAAACATATTAGGACAACGTCTGGATGAGCAGCTAAATATGCTTGTACATAGCTTAGTCCTTCAGATGGGTTGCCATAAACCTCTGGAGGATGAGATACTCTATCAACAACGAGGCCTGCCTCCTTAAGTGCATCTTCTACACCTATAGCTCTAAGTGCTCTAGCTGGTTGCTCCCAGCTTCCAGAGAATATAGCTGCTCTAGCACCCTCCTTTAACTTATCAGGATACCTCTTTACAGCCTCCTTACCAAGTATATATCCTGACTGGTAAAGATCCTGGCCGACATATCCTGTAAACCAATATTTCTCCCTAAGCTCAGATATATCTACATTAGCTAGTGTAACAAGTATGCCTTTCGAAGCAGCTGTTTCAAATAATGGAGCTAGGGCGTCATAGCCTGGATGACCCATTACAACTATACCATCCGGATTCTGCTCAATAGCCTTACTAAATTCCTGAACCATCTTATCAGGATCCCAGGCTGTATGGACATAAACGAGATTAACACCTAGAAGCTTAGCTGCATCTGTTGCACCCTTATATAGTCTAGCATCAAATGGATCACCGGCTGCTCCTCCAATCCAATATATAGTCAAGCCCTCTCCAGGCTGATAGCATTCCGGACAAGTAGGTGGAGCTGCTGGAGCTAGGAGATAGCCAATTCCATAGCCTATGCCTATACCAATTATCAGCATTATTATAATTGCTATTATGAATAAGGTTTTAGAAGGAGCTGATGATGCTGACATGTAACTCACCATACGTATATAAGATGTTCTTCAATATCTATCTTTTATAGCCATAATAAATAAGGGTTTTGTGGAAACCCTTGTATAGAAATATAATAAATTAAGAACCTCTATAAAAGAAAAATAATATTTAAAACTATAACTTATAAAACTCCATATCCATTATCTTAGAAGCCGCTTTTAACTCTTCCACATAGTTTCCTCTAATCAAAACAGCGTGATGGCCGAATGCATTTCTACTAACATTTATAGCATCATCAACTCTTACACCAATGCTTATTCTACAATGAACAGTATCTTCTGTCCAAGCAACTTTTCCATCGGTCGCCCATAATTTATTGAAATTCCAATGCATACCAGCCAGAGTTACTTCAAGTCCCATGGGTAGCTCTACATAGGGTGTAGCGCCTTTGCCAGAGGCATGAAAATCTTTTACTCTATACTTACATCCAAGGCATCCATAAGATCTAGTAATTACATCATGATTAATAACAACTATATTGCTTTCTAGATCAGAATGTGTTACATTCTCATTCAAATTACCCATTGTAGCAGGTTCGCCAGAGATACCCATTAACAAAGCCATTGTCAGTAGAGTCGGTATATCAGCTTCACAACCACATGGAATGCCCTCATCTATAAGATGGGAGAATGCCAGACATGGAACGTATTCTGTGTCTTTAAGCCCTGGACATTCTATAGTTAGAGAATTAGCATTATATTTTCTAAGAAGATCTTTTAGGCCTAGATAAAGCTTTGCATAGTGTACTATATTACTATCTCTACCATTCATAATCACATATTCTCTTAACCACTTATTCGCAATATCTCTTGCAGTATGTTCATCAGCATTTTCAACAGCATCATAGTATTCCTTAAAATCAAGCCTTATGATCTCTAGACCAAATATTTTAGAAATATCATCTAGACTAAGACCCTTTGGAACAGCCACACTTCTAGGAGGATATTCCCCTATGTATAGTATTTTCAGGTTTCTAAGAAATCTTATACCCCTTAAAGCCCTAATTAAAACAATTACTTCCCTACTATTCATTGGTATAAAGAACTTAGCATCTTTGAATCTATCAAATCTTAACTTAGAAAGTCTACCATGAATAGCTCTACCCCATCGATCCCATTCATAGATTATTGGTTTACCCCTATTAACAATGGCTTCAAGTATTTCTTCATCAACAAGCCAATCCTCCATATCACCCATTATAAGGGCATCGACATCATCAGATATCTTTGCAGCATCTACTGAGACATTTATTTTTAATGGTTCAAGAACATTAATGAGACCCCTATCCTTAAGAGCATCTATACTAACATCTTCCATGGGAAGCTGTGCTTTTCTAATCAGATCACGGGGTTTTCTAGGCCCATGAACCCATTCAAGTTTAGCAACTGGTAATTCATCAGTATCCCATAGTTCAAGAGCGCTCCTAATCTTTATTGGTTGAAGAACAGGCCTATATTTTTCAACAATGTTTTTAAGCATAATCAAGCACCTACTCAGAATATATCTTCTTCAATGACTCTTAATTTAAGAAGTCTAGCTAATTCCTTAAACTCTTTACGGTAATTGCCGTATACTACTACTCTATGCCAACCCGTTCTCCAAGGCCATTTCTTAACAATAGAGCTAACATTTGTTTTCCCAACTATTTTATTAGAACATGCATAATGCGAATGCTCTATATCAACTACTTTAGCCGTATGTATAGTAATGATCTTTTCGTCAGGACTAAAACCTAACACAGTTATCTCAATATCTCGAGGTAATTTAACATGTACAGAGGCCTTCTTTAAACCTAGATGTGCTGATGTAATAGTGTATGGATACTTAGATCCTGTTGAACCAGATAGTGTTAATGGGGCATAGCAGTGATAATATATGATCTCATTACTTAACTCATCTACAGCTGGGTCGACTATAAAGCCGTTTATGTTAACTAGGTATTTAGCCATTAACAATAGTATAGCAGAGTATAGATCTGCCTCACATACGGGAACTATATTGTCATACCATAGCTCTGTAAATCCTAGACAAGGCCAGGCATCAAGGAATCCTTCTTGATATAGAACAATACAATCAATAGCCACTGCATCGGCATTGTAGTCTTTGGCAATCATCTTTAAAGCTAGATAGAGTCTTGCAGACTTTTCTATGTCTTCACTACTTGTATCAACAACTTTTTCTGCTTGAGCAATCCATTTCTCAGCTACTCTCTTAGCTTCAGCTACATCTACTTTATCATAATATTTCTCCTTGAAAACCCTTACATCAACAACTATAGGTGTTAAACCTATTGAAGCTTGAACAGTCTTAAACACCGAATATACATCAATACTCAATGGGTATTCTAGACTAGCTAAGCGTCTTTCGGAAGGCGATAATATGAATACAATTCTTGAATTCTTCAGTCTATATATTACTTCAAGATATTTTATTTTAGACAACACCTTATGATCGGATACGTCTCTAGTGGCTATACCTATTACAGGATACCCTTCAGCCAAAGCTCTTGGATACTCTAGGACATAATCACCAGAGCCTCCATAAGTCTCAGCAATCAATATAATGGGCTTACCACTTTGAATAATGGGTCTAGCGAGACCGGATATACAGTTTAATATGAAGACAACATAACCTATTGCTCCAGATTCTTTCTTGAGGAACTCACTGACATCTCTGGAATTCCTAATTTCATATACATTGAATTTTATATGTGGATATAGTTCCTTAAGCTTTGTCAAAACATTTTCTTCTATATCCTTAAACCATTCCTCTGAAGCAGGCGGACCGCCTATAGCTCCTTCAGAAGGTTTAACGAAGACCACGGGTATAGATATCTCCATATAAAGGACCTCCCATAGACGAAGGTTATTACATTATTAAACTGCATCATCCATATAAATAAGAATTTCTATGATGAGATATCCATTTTTAAACAACTATTTAAAAACGATTAGAGTATTTAAAATAAGGTATCAAACTAGATGTTGTAAAATATTTTAAAGCCATTCTATGGAATAAGTTATCTTGATGCTCTAACTAATGCCTAGTTTATCTAGACTGAGGTGATTTAATGCAACTCAATGAGGTTCGTTGGAATCCCTTATTAAAACAATGGATAATAATAGCTGGTCATAGGGGTAAAAGGCCTTGGAGACCTGATGAACGTGGGGAAAGATTTTGTCCATTCTGCCCTGGTGCTCCCGAGACAAAGGATCTTGGAGAATGGGATGTAATTGTCTTGCCTAATAAATATCCTGCTTTATCTCCTACTCCTCCAAAGCCCATGGAGCCTGGTAGTCCTTTATTCAAGGCTATAGAGGCTAAAGGTATTTGCGAAGTACTTGTTGAAACTCCTGAGCATGAGGGTGATCTATGTGATTTGTCTCTAGAGCATATGTCTAAAGTAATTAACATGTTTAAGAGAGAGTATGAAAGACTATCAAGTTTGCCTTTCATCGAATATGTTGCAGAATTTAGGAATAAGGGTAAGGAAATAGGTGTTTCACTAACTCATCCACACTCACAAATATATGCACTTCCATTTATTCCTCCAAGAGTAGCAGCTGAAATAGAATCCTTTAAAGAATATTATGAGAAAACAGGTAATTGTCTCTTATGCGATATATTGTCTGAAGAACGTAGAATAGGAAAAAGGATCATATATGAAAATAAATTATTCACTATACTCTTACCATACTATGCTATGTGGCCTTATGAAGTCCATGTATATCCTAGGAAACATCTTGGCTCCTTAGCAGACTTTAGTGATGAAGATTCATTATATCTAGGCGATGCCCTGAGAGTTGTAACAGCAACGTATAATATGCTTTTTGAAAGAGACATGCCATATATCATGGTATTTCATCAGAGCCCCTCAAAGAAAAAACTTGACTATTATCACATGCATGTAGAATTCTATCAACCATATAGAGATAGAGATAAACTAAAGTATGCTGCAGGCATTGAATGGGGTTTTGGAGTATTTACATACGATGGAGTGCCTGAAGTAAAGGCTAAAGAGTTAAGAGATGCATGTAAAAAAGCAGTTGATAAACGCTTAGATAAGGTATTGGGTGAATGTATTGAGTAGTGGGGAATTAACTAAATACATTGTATCCGAGTTTGAAAAATTCTTTAACTCCAAGCCAGAGACAATATCATCTGCTCCTGGACGCATAGATTTCCTAAATACTCATCAAGACTATAAGGGTTTGCCAGTTGTATCTATAGGTATTAATTTAAGAACATATGTAGCCGTCTCAAGAATATCTGGGAAAAAGTCAAGGATCATATCAATTAATCTTTTAAGGGAAGGAAGGAATTACACGGATTCATTTAATGTAGATAATATTGTTCTTAAAAGTGGTAAATGGTTTGGAAACTATATTAGGTCCTCTGTTAAGGCATTAAAGGAAATACATAGAGATATTGATGGATTTAATGCATTAATATATAGTGATGTACCAGTCGCTGCAGGACTAGCTAGTAGTGCTGCATTACTTGTATCATTTATTGGAGCGATGAATGAAGTTTATGGATTTAATTTAAGCAAGAAGGATATTGCTGAACTAGCGTTTCATGCAGAACATGATATAATGGGTATTCCATGTGGTAGACTGGATCAGTATGGTTCATCATTTGGAGGGGTATTGAAGATAGAGACAAGGCCTCCATATAATGTAGAGGAACTTCCAATACTTGATGGAGTCTTTGTAGTTCTTGATTCGGGCATAAGACATAGTACAGCTGATATACATCCTAGGAGACAAGCTGAGATAGATGAAGGTTTAAGAGCTCTTCTTCAAATGAATGATCTTGAAGAGAGTATTATGGAGAAACTTAGTGATAAATACTATGCTGTTAAATGGGATGAAATAAAGTATGAGGAATTATTGCCATACTTAATGAGGCTTCCAGATACTCCAAGGAGGAGAATAGAGTTTACATTTAAGATGCATGAGTCAACTATATTGGCTCTAAACATAATTAGAGGGAACACCCCCGATCCTGGTAAGATAGTTACTATACTAGGTAGTGAATGGAGAGATGAAATAGAGAAGGCATTAAATTCAGATAATCCAAGCCTAGCTCTTATAGGGGTTATTATGAATTACCAACACGTATTATTAAGAGATCTATATGATGTAAGTCTTCCAGAGCTAGAAAGGATAAGGAATGCAGCATTAACTGCAGGTGCTTTGGGAGCAAAACTGTCTGGAGCAGGGCTTGGAGGCTCACTAACTGCATTAGCTAAGGATTTGAAAGATGCTGAAAATATTCTAAGAAAAGGATTAGAGAATGGAGCTAAGCGTGGATGGATAGTTAAAGTAGATACGGGTTTAAGGAGAGAATTATAGCTTTTCTACAATAATAGCATTATACCTCATAAAGATCTACTTGTATATTTATGTTCTAGTATTAGATCAAATATTACAAAGTATATAACTAGACTCTACCAATATCTTACACATGTCTAGGTGATTGTTATTGTTAATCCAAGTTATGCGGAGAAATCTAGTAAATGGATTTCTTTTAATAACTCTAATAATGTTATTCATGGCATATATTATGGCCTATATAACTGTAGTTCCTATCTATAGTCAGGATAGTAATAAAGATTGGATTATAGATAAGAATACAGTTATTGAAAATGTTAAGAAACATGTTAGTGAAAACATCATTGTAAAGCCTAACGTTACACTTGTTATAGCAAATTCCATTATCTACATGGATAGCGAGTATAATGGTGAATTAAGTATAGTCGTTAATAAAGGTAGTACTCTAGAAATAGTAAATTCTACAATAAGATCTGGAACTAATAAAACATATCTATTTAATGTTTATGGAACCCTCATTATGAGAGAGAGTACATTAAGAGACTGCGGTATACAACATGATAAACCTGGACTTGTCATTGAAGGTTCCGACTATACTGTTATAAAGAATAGTCTTATAATGGGTAACTATGCTGGAATAACAATACGTAGATCCGAAAATATAGAGATCACAAATAATAAGATATATGCTAATGTATATGGAGTATCTATTGCTAATTCAAGAAATATATTTATTAGCAATAACAGATTTACTGCTAATTCCTATGATCTATATTCCTACAACAGTACATCTATAACTATCTCAAATAATTACTTCGAGGGAGGCGGATTATATATAGATAGGAGCTCAAATAATATGATCATTAATAATGAATTCAAAAATACGGGCGTATCCCTTAGTGGAGACAAGATCGTCTATTACAAGCATGAGTTTAAAAACAATATAGTCAATGGCAAACCCTTACTATACATATTCAATAAGAGTGAAACTATAACTGGAGATATAGGCATGGCAATTATTGTTTCATCGAAGAATGTTTTGATACATAATGTATCAGTATATAATACCATTGTTGGTATCGGGCTATACTTCTCAAACAATATCGTCATAAATAGCTCTATTATTAAGAACAATAGAATAGGGATTGAAATAAAGTTTTCCAGAAAAATTACTTTAGTAAATAATAAACTTGAAGAGAATAGGATGTATGGTTTAAAACTATATAGTTCTCAGGATATTACTGCCCAATACAATAATATAGTACATAATACCTTATCTGGAGTATTAGTGATGGATTCATCGAATATACACATAAATTATAATAATTTAACTGAAAACGATGGTTATGGAATATATATACAAGATTCTAATGATATTAGTGCTGAATATAACTGGTGGGGATCAATACAAGGTCCTGAGTATAAGGAACAAAGTGATGCTGATGAACCAGAGGAAATCTATAGTTCTAATACAAATGGCTTCTCCTATGAACCATGGCTTCAAAAGCCAGTTGTAGGTAAGAATATAGAAGTATACTATAGAGGATGGATATCAAATCTACTTCCCTACATAGTTGCTATGTCCGTGGTTATTATAATTCTAGCTATCGTAAGATACTACCTAAGGCATATGAGATCCAGAAAATAGGTACTTTATATTTCTTCATCAACAAATATTGAATATTGCATGGATCATTTGAATAAAAACAGATATATTTCTTTAATAAAATCCAAATTATAACGAAGTTATGATATGTTGACGTCGGAAATTATAGAAAGATATTCAAGAGAAATACTTGTCAGAGAAATAGGTGTTAAAGGACTCTATAAGTTAAAGAAGACAAGAGTATTAATAATTGGCTGTGGAGCTACAGGGACTTTTCAGGCAGAGCTACTGGCAAGACTTGGTATAGGCTTTATCCGTATAGTCGATAAAGACTTTTATAATTATAGTGATTCTGCTAATGCTTTACCTAAACCTATGGCTTGTGCTAATGGGCTAAAGGAAATTGAGCCTTCTATAGGAGTAGAGCCTATTACAGCAAGGGTTACTAATAAGAACATACTAGATTTAATGAAGGAACATAGAGACATTATCATTGAAACTGCTATGAAATTGAGACATGTCCTTATTGTATAACTAAGCATTTTGCTGAATACATAATACTTGAAGCATTTAGATATTCATTAGGAGAAGTTATGGAAGACCTGGATATTAAGCAAGAATTAAATAAATTTAAGGTAGTAGAAGAAGAATACTAATAAGATGCTACTTGATCAAAAACTGCAAATATACTTTAAATTAGAGGAACGGCTACTATTTTATTTCTATGGTATATTTATTGGATTATTCCATCGATTAAGAAATACTACATCTTTAAGTAATAGCCTCTTCTCCTTTACTTTTTCTTCAGCTGGTTTACCTACGGGAATAATTACTTCTAATTTGTAGTCATCAGGTACTCCAAGTATTCTTAAAACTTCTTTAGGCTCTGAAGGAGTATATGTTAATGAAGAAAGGCCTTTCTCTTCAAGAGCCAGTAATAGATAACCTATTGCAAGCCATGTACTTTCTTTTGAATATGGAGCTTTCTTATTAGATAATACTATAATAAGGTATGGAGCATCTGTTAAGAATGGTTTATCCAAGCTAATCCCTCTTTCACTAGCCCATTTCCTAAACCATTCTGGAACGTTATTACTCTTATAGAATTTCTCTTCTCCTATTTCACATGTCCTTCTTATCCGCCTCTTCAGATCAGGATCATCTACTAGAATAAATCTCCAAGGTTGCCTATTGGCTCCAGATGGAGCTTGTATAGCAGTAGATATAGCGTATAATACATCACCTAGATCTATTGGATCGCTTCTATATTTTCTAATACTTCTCCTTTTTCTAGCTAAACTATATACATAACCCTTTAACTCCATAACACTCCTACCAAGACATTAGAAGAAATATATGAAATATATAAGTTGGTCTAGAGAGGCTGGAAGAAGATTTCTATTACCTTAGCTAAACAATAAGAGTTAAACATAGATGCTATTATAGGGACAAATATTTACTTGAAATCACAAGTAGTTGGATACAATATTCCCTAGTCCAAAACAGGTTTCCTACCAATTATATATGCATAGCCTATATAGTCCTTGTATTTTTAAAGATATTCCAATACTCTTTCATAGCTTTACGTATATCGGGCCTTAATAGGAGCCTACACAACATTATTATTAAACCCTTTAAACCAAGTTCCTTTATAAACGCTTTTTCCATATTAGATAATTCATCAGAGAAATCAACAGCTTTTATCTCGATAAGTCCCTGTTTTCTGAAGAATTCTTCCCATTCACTAAGAGTCATTGTTTCAAATCCATTCCAGATCTCACGTGTTTTTCTAACAAGTTCTTCTGGGGGTCTCCTCCTCCATATCATTTCCAGATCTCCTATATACCCTCCAGGTTTTAATACGCGAATAAACTCTTGAAATGCACGATTCTTATTTAGAAGAACAGTTGTACATTCTGCTATGACTATATCGAACTTCTCATCTTCAAACGGTAGATTATGGGCATCAGCTACTCTAAAACTTACTCTTTCCTCTAATCCTTTTCTCCTAGCTAATTCCTTAGCATACTGTATCATTCTCTCAGATACATCGATTCCTATAACCATACAATCATATTTCTCAGCCAAATAACAGGCTGATACGCCTTTACCGCAGCCAATATCGAGGACTAGTTTATCCTTACTTACCCTACACATTCTAGCCATTTCATCAGTCTTTTTTAATCCACCGGGATGAAGAATCTCTAAACCACAAGAGTAAAGAAATTCATCTATGTCTACTATCTTATTAGACAATTCTTTTACCTCATATTCAAACTTGTTTCCTCAATACAATGTAGATATAATAAATTAGCCCAATAAGACCTAATACCGTGCATATCATATAGATCGTTGAAATAAATTCCGGATAATAAATAGGGTTCACGGTAAATGGGTAAAAAGGCTTTATGTCGTAATAGAGAGGAGCATCTAAAAGTACATGTAGCGCTGTTCCTGAAATTCCTGCTATAAGAAATTGTCTTAAACAAATATTTGATCCTGATGCAAGAAGTAGTTTCTTCCATACAACTTTAAACACTACGTCAAATAAGTACATTATATAGCCCAAAGCTAGTCCAATGGTAATGGCGCCAATAAACGTATGTAAATATCCATGTAAAGGATAATTTAGGTCTAGAAGAATGACCATGAGAGGCTCAATATCAATTATTACATTAGCTATGATGAAAGTTGGGGCATGGATATATTTTCTAGTAGGTAAGCCTAGAGCCAATGCGGGGCCCAAATGAAAAGGTGTAAATGGCAAATATATCCCCTAACCCATATTATGTTTAATACAGTATAAAATTATTAAAGGGAAAAATTAACTGTATGTATCATAAAAATGTATTATGTTAAGTTAATGAAAACTCTCTTCTATAGCCTCTACTACGCTACCAATGTTTATAGAGAAACCAAGATCTCTTAAAGCTCTAGCTAGTGCTGTAAATCCTAGTATTAAGTAATTCCTAGATGCTTGTACACCCATATGGCCTATTCTAACTACTTTCCCCTTTAATCTACCCCAGCTACCTGCTATCATTACTCCATATTTCTTCCATGTAATCTCCCTAAGCTTTGCCTCATCTATTCCCGTAGGCACTTCTATTGCCGTAACTGTAGGAGATGAATATTCTATCTTCATTGGATAGGGAGTTAGACCAGCTGCTTCTACTGCACTCCAAGCTGCTTGTTTAGCTTTTCTATGTCTCTCATAAACGTTTTCAACACCTTCTTCAAAGATCATATTTATGGACTCGTCTAAGGCCCTAATCAACGGATCTGATACAGTATATGGAAATATACCTTCCTTATCTAATTGTTCTTTCCAAATTCTAAGATTTAGATAGAACCCATTATACTTAACACGTTCCATCTCATCCCATGCATATTGACTGACAGTAATAATTGTTAAGCCTGGAGGAACATTAAGCACTTTTTGGCTGCCCCCGATCAAAATATCTATACCTGATGCATCAACATCTATGGGTACACCGCCAATACTTGATACAGCATCTACTACTGATGTAACTCCAAAGCTCCTAGCTATTTTCGCGATTTCTTCAACAGGATTCAATATAGCTGAAGGCGTATCACAATGTACTACTGTAAGAAGCTTAATATCACGATTCTTCTCTAAGCTACGTTCTACATCTGAAGGATCTACAGCCTTCTTCCAATTACTTTCGAGAAGTACAGGCTCGCCACCATACATCTTCACTAAATCAGCAAAACCTTCGCCAAAGACACCGTTAGCGATTACTAGTACCTTATCATTTTTTCTAACAAGATTAGCTATAGCCGCTTCAAGACCAAGCATTCCTTCGCCAATCATAATATACAGATCGCTTTTCTCAGCCTTTATTAGCCTTTTCAATTTTTTAACAACTCCTTTATATAGCTCTAGGAAATCCGGATCTAGATCGGGGTTTGTGAATTCCCTAATCAATGCAAGTCTTATCCTATTAGGAATCTCTGTAGGACCTGGCGTAAGAATGAATTTATCAGTAAATAGATGGGACACAATAAACACCTCTACAGCCTCTATAACTAAGTAAATACTATATTATCCCGGTATTTTAATAATTAAAGATCGTGAGAATATAGTAAACGCATATAAAATGAATTCTTTATTTTCTAATCAATTAAATTAATGGTAACTAAAAAAGTAAGGTTATTCGTATAGATCTATAATTTCAAAAGAATCCAATGATTATAGATATGCATTAAGGAACCAATCAGTAGACAAAAGAATCCAATTAAGCCGAATATTATAATCATGAGCTTGTGTTCAACGCCATAATAGACTCTTTTCTTCACGGGAATTTCCGTCCTGCTTTATCAAGATTAATAGTCTAAATATACCTTCTAAGTCTTATTTATAATGATGATTATTCTAGTTTAATGACTAAGTACTGAATTATTTAAAATATATTAAGCTTTGTCTTCATCGTGATAATCCTTAATTATTACTATTATCCTTAATTACTTGCAATGAAAGACAGAAATAGTGTCTAGCAATGATATTTGTCGAGGAATCTAATAATAAATGGCTCTTCTGATAAGAAGTGTAATAGATGTGTTCTTTATTAACTAGATACATCATTGTATTATTCAGAAATATAAACCAGCTTATTTTAGGCCTTAATAAGAAATTATATCTAGTATAGAAGGTGATAGTTTCCATGGCTAGAATAGATTATTATGATTTTGGAGAAATAGTTGTTGATGGAAGGATGTACAATAGAGATCTAATAATTACTCCTAAAAGGATCATTAGTAATTGGTGGAGAATAGAAGGCCATAAATTGTTTTTAGATGATCTAAAGGAGGTTCTTGACGAAGATTTTGAATATATAGTAATTGGTACGGGCTATTATGGATATATGGTTGTTATGGAAGAGGTGACTAAGTATATGGAGCAAAGAGGTGTAAAAATTATAATAAAACCAACAAAGGATGCTGTCAAGGAATATAATAGTTTAGTTGCTAAAGGTGCTAAAGTAGTAGGAGCATTTCATTTGACATGCTAAACTCATTTTATTATTATGTTGATACTATTATTAGAATTAGATCTAAGAATTCATATGATTTACCATACCAAACCTATTATAACCTTGGAAGTAAGTATCTACTTGTTTAATGAGGTTTACAACATGATCCTCCATAAGACTTCAATAGAATTACGTGAAGAACTAATTGGAGCATGTGGAATTTATTGTGGCTGGTGCCCATACTACATAATTGGAACTAAAGAGTTTAAGTGTGGAGGATGTTGGACAAGGGAGAAATGTGAAATTAGGGATTGTGCAGCCAGTAAGGGTATAAAGATATGTACATTCTGCCCTGAATTCCCATGCCAAAAACTCTATAACATGTATAATAGAATGTCAGAGTTCTTCGATCAAATAAAAAAGGATTTCACAGATAAAATTAAGA
>CAZVWZ010000018.1:0-16382 GCA_964631195.1 uncultured Desulfurococcaceae archaeon | reverse complement strand
ACTGAATTACTATTTCTCCTTAATCCAAGAGATCCAAGACACAAGCTTGCATTAAAGATTATTAAGAAATTGAGAGGCAGACTATATGTACCCGATACTGCTTTACTAGAGTTTGAGTTAACACTTAAATCGAGGAATAGGGATTTATCTCAAATAATAAAGGCATTCATGGGGTTAAAGAAAATATTTATCGACTATAATATCAAGGAGATACATACATTAACTCGGATACAATACTTCTACATCTAGATCTTATGTGACAATACAATCTAAGTTATTTTGATAGCTTAATAGCTGCATCGGCAATGAATATAGATAATATTATAGTATCTAATGACAGAGTATTTGATTATATTGCTGGATTAAAAAGAATACCTATAACAGTCGACTAGCTATGCATCATATTGATATTAATAGTATAGTCTCTGGATCTTTAAACTATTATTTAAAAAATGACAAGTTCTACTTCTTCTCTTCTTCACTACTTTCCTTCTCTTCTTTTTTCTTTTCTTCCTCCTTAAGCTCATTTTCTAATTTTTTGAGTTCCTCTTCTAACTCCTTTTCAATTTCTTCTATTGGTTTTGGCGGAGGCGTTGTTGCTAGTGTATAGCCTATCCATCCAAGTATACCGAATACTCCTGCTACAGCAATTATGCCTGTTAGCTTAAGCAATACTAGATCTATCCCCTCCATCGGTGGAAACACCATAAGCCATATATAGACAATAATTACTACAACAGATACAGCCATTAAACCTGCTCCAATAACCTGATCCCTACTCATGACCATAACACCAATGCCTAACTATAAACCACACTATATAAGTTTATGGAACATAAGAAATATAGAAATTTATCGGTACAAACTAATTAACGTATTGAAGATCATGTTTAAAACAATAATAAATATTAGTTTAAAACAATGGATCTCTTGTTATCTACATAGCTATACATCTAAATTTTTACAATGCCTCATTATCTTATTAACTAATAATGTTTACCGTTAAAGTTTTTCATGTAAAGTAGAATCCGAGACTGTTTTGTAGATAACGTTGAAGAATATATTAAGTAACTATATCCTTATATGTGCTTTATTATATCTAGAAGCTCTAATTGTATAAGATGATTATTAGAGCAGAACATGGCTTAACATATGATGTTTTCCTTAAAATATAAGTTAGAAATTGATCAGATATTTTATGGTTTTTCCCGGCCGCTACATAAATATTTTATATAATTGATTTTTGAATCACTTAAAAATTTAATGTATTTCTCATCTAGTTTTACACCTGTTTCTTGATAAAATAGATCCATGATCTCTTTTTCATCGAGCTCTAGATCATCTCTACACCCTATTTTGTTATAGATTATAGAGTATATGGTTTCATATATAGTCCATGGGTAGATAATCCATATCCAATTACCTAGTTTCATACTGTAATAGTCTGGAACGTACTTTGCAGATGGTTTTAGATGTAATACTGCAGTCTTTATTGATTTAGGATTGAATTTCCTAACATACCTAATTATCTTATGTAATGTCGAGCCCGTATCAACTACATCATCGACTATAAGAGTGTTATCGCCCTTAATAGGTAAATACATACTATATATTACAACATCATCATATTTCTTCCCACCTATACCCCATAAACTAGCCTTTAAACTGAATACACGCTCTATATTCAGTAGATCACTTATGACACGAGCAGGTACCAAGCCACCTCTTGAAATCGCTATAATGGAATTAGGTCTATAGCCGCTTTCTAAGATTTTTGAGCCTAGTTTTAAAGATAGATTTACAGCTTCTTCCCAAGATACATACATGTATTTATGTTTATACATGGAGAACACCGTTAACAAGGCTCTATAGTGCTTGGAGGCTTAGTTGTTATGGAATATGCAACCATAGTTACAGAAGGTATTTCATTAACTATTCTCCTAGAGATCCTGTCGAGAACGTTATAAGGTATTTTAGCCCAGTCAGCAGTCATTGCATCCTCGCTCTCAACAATGCGTACAATAACTATTCTACCAATAGCTCTCTTATCGCCTTTAACACCAACCCACATATCATCTCCAACTACTGCAAATGCTTGCCATACACGATAATATAGGCCTGCTTTATACAATTCTTCTTCCACGATCTTAGAAGCTCTTCTCACAATCGATAACTTCTCCTTAGTAACTCTACCAATAACTCTAATAGCTAGACCCGGGCCTGGGAATGGATGTCTATAGATCATGTCTTTGGGAATACCTAGTTTAAGCCCTATCTTCCTAACTTCATCTTTATAAAAGTATTTAAGAGGCTCAATAACCTTTGATCTCAGGGTTCTAGGCAATCCAGCTACATTGTGATGAGTCTTAATCTTATCAGAACCATGTACGGCTCCACTTTCTATAACATCCGGATAAGTTGTTCCTTGGGCTATCCAGGCAATATCCTTATCTTTACGCATAATATCCTCAAGTATTTCAGCATATAATCCACTTATTACTCTTCGTTTCTCCTCACAATCATCTATGTCTTTAAGAGCATTTAGAAACTCTTCACTAGCATCTACTACAAGAGGCTTAATACCTAATAGTTCAAGATTCCTCAGAACCTCATTAACTTCGTTTTCTCTAAATAAACCAGTATTAATGAATACAGGAACCAATTTATCGTCTCCAATAGCTTTCCTCATAAGAACTGCTGTTACCGTGGAGTCGACACCACCACTTACAGCTACAAGAACCTTCTTATCCTTGACAGTTCTCCTAATATACTCAATTAAGTCATTAATGAAATCAGTTGGGTGCCAAGAAGGCTTAATACCAGTTATATTGATAAGGAAATTCCTCAATAATACTTTACCCTTAATAGTATGTTTTACCTCGGGATGAAACTGGACCCCATAAATAGGCTTTTCTCTATGTTTAAAGGCCGTAGTATACCCGTTCTCAGATATTGCTAGTAATTCTAAATCTTCTGGAAGAACTTCTACATGATCATTATGGCTCATCCAAACAATTTCCTCTTTACCCCATCCATTAAATAACGGGTCTTCTTCAATGATCTTTACTTTTGTTCTACCGAACTCCCCTTTTCCTCTAGTAACATTGCCTCCCATTAAATAAGATATTAATTGGAAGCCATAGCATATTCCTAGAATAGGAATATTTAAATCAAAAACCCATTTAGGTATAGTTGGAGCTCCAGGATCATATACGTTTGAAGGACCTCCTGACAATATTATTGCCTTAGGCTTAATATCTTCAATAATATCCCTTGACAATTCATTGTAGTTGACAAGTTCACTATAGACACCAAGTTCTCTTACTCTACGCATAATAAGATGTGCATACTGTCCACCTAAATTAATAACGAGAACTGTGTCATGTACATGATAGGGTTTTTTCATAGAACTATTATTCACCCAAGTTCCTCCTTTTAAAACTCTTATCATAGAACATAAATATAAAATTAACCACATTGGAACGTATACATTTTTATTAATCACAGTTCCTCGGGCAAAATGATATTATGTCTAGCTAGATTATGCTTATTAATAAACTCTATTAACTCTTTGTCAACAGTCAGTAATTTAAGCTCTTTTGATAAAGCAATCGAGTAAAGTAGATTATCTATTATATCCTTATGGCCTAGCCTATACATGTATATAGCGTTCTCTATCGAAGCTTCATCTATTGATACATGTATCATAGTATTTTCTATGGCTCTAATCCCTTCCTTAATACGAGAAATCTGCTTCTCTGTTCCCTCAATAACCTTTACTATCTTCCAAAGTGCTTCCAATAAGCTAATGTCATTGTAATATAGTTCATATGAACCAAGCTTTTGGAAAGCTTTCATGACTCTATCCGAAGTCTGAAAACCAAGTATTGGGAGAAGAAACGCTGTGTCAAGTAATACTTTATTTTTTGGAGAGTTCTTCCTGTTCATGAAGACTCTCCTCCTCAATCTCCTCAGGAAATATTTTACCTATTTTTCTCCCATAAAGAGCAAGCCATACGGCATCTCTCACAGGCTCTATTACAATCTTATCCTCAACAGCCATGATCCTTACTTTCTGTCCTTCGCGTATCTTTACAGCATCAGCTATAACTTTGGGTATAACAATCACTCTTTTTTTACCTATTTTAGTCTCTACAACTACGCTCATGAACTCTACCATCATAGATATAGTCTAACTCTCTATTTAATGTTTAACCAAATAATAAAATCTAACCCTGATATAAAATTCCAACTAATCTCTAAGAGGTAATGTAGCTTGCTCTTATCTAGAACATAGTCATTAGATTTAGACTCATATTTATTTATCCTCTCTGTAATAACTATGTTATGGTGAGAATAAGATGTTCTATAGATTACTATATCCTATGAGAACATATCTCGTTGTTTCTGGGCATGGAGAAGAGGCTAATGTTATGGCTGCTGATTGGGTTACTGTATTATCTCATGATCCAACTCTTATTGGTGTAGCTATATCGCCTAAGAGATATAGTCATAAGCTCATTAGTAAGTATAAGGAATTTGTAATTAGTGTTCCAAGTATTGATATGATTGATGATGTATGGATATCAGGTACCTTAAGTGGCCCAAGTAAGTTGAAGAAGATGAAGATAACACTTGTACCATCAACAAAAATAGGTACTCCAAGTATTAAGGAGGCACTAGCTAATATGGAGTGTAAAGTAGTTGATTCTAGGACATATGGTGATCATACATTATTTGTCGGGGAAATAGTTGGTTATTCTTATAGCAAGGAAGCGTTCAGGGAATGGGAGCCTATACCGGGTACAGGCTTCCTAGCACATGTTGCATGGAATAAGTTCATTACATTTAAGAAAGAAATTATTAAACCTAAAACCTTATAATAGATCATGAACTAATTTAAAACAAATCTTTTTATCGGTAAGCTTAATTTACTTTTTAAATAAGAAGATTATCAATAATCTTATTCATTGCAATATCTTTATAATTGAGTGCTATATTTACTTGATCCTAATGTAGAAGAGGCTTATAGAGGATGATATAAGGGATCTTTTCTAGATCGGCGATCGCTATGGATCTCAATGATAGAAGAACTAGGTATAGGAAGAGAATTATTGAAGGAAGTATTTTTAAGACCATGATATGGCTTGCATGGCCTATTCTTGTAGCTAATCTAGTCAATATAAGCTATAACCTTGTTGATGCCTTCTGGCTTGGTAAAATAGGTAAGGAAACTTTTGGAGCTCCAACTGTATCATGGCCATTGATCAATCTCATATACTCCATAGGCTTCGGATACTCTGGTGCAGGTATTTCACTAATATCACAGTATTATGGTGCAGGAGACTATGAAATGGCTGAAAAGAGTGCTAGTCAATTCGTTGCTTACTCCATATATATGGCTTTAGTTCTTTGTACTTTTGGATTCACTGTCTCTCCATACCTATTGTATCTAATGGGTGTACCGCCAGATATCTATGGATTAGCTGTACAATATACTAAAACAATATTTCTTGGACTACCAATGGTTCTCCTAGGCTATGCATATATTGCAATATCCAATGGCATAGGAGATACTAGGACACCTACTATACTAAACATTATTTCTTCTACGGTAAACATAATATTGGATCCAGTAATGATTTTTGGATTATATGGTCTACCGGCTATGGGAGTTATTGGGGCAGCTATAGCAACTGTAATATCGCGTGCAATAGTCTCTGTAGTGGGTGGATATATTTTATTCAAGGGGTACTTGGGGATAAGGATTAAAGTTAAATACTTTAGACTCGAAGGATGGTGGCTTAGAAAAATATTTTCTATTGGAACACCATTAGCTATACAGAGATCTAGTAATAGTCTTGGATTTACAATTATGATGTCTATAGTATCAAGATTCGGATCAGTTGTTGTAGCAGCATATGGTGTTGCTATAAGAATAATAGATGTATTAACCGCAATTACTGCAGCATTACAGAGATCTACTTCTATAATGATCGGCCAAAACATAGGTGCAGAAAAATATGATAGGGCATGGAAAATAGCAAAAGTCTCTATACTATCTATATTCATTATATTGCTTATAGGATCTATAGTGATATACACAGCTAGAAGTTATTTAGTATCAGTATTTATTTCAGAACAGGATGTAATAGTTGAAGGTAGTAATATAATAAGCATATTTACTTGGTCAATACCATTCTTTGGATTATTCTTTATAGCAGGAGCAATAGCTACTGGTTCAGGACATACAAGATTCTTTGCAATAATATCAATAATACGATTGTGGGCTTTAAGAATAGGGTTGAGCATACTCTTTGCATTAATTCTTAGATGGGGGTCTACAGGCATATACGTTGCAATGACTATGAGTAATATTGTTGCAGGACTATTATCGATTATGTGGGTAATCTCAAAACGATGGTTAAAGAAAGTAATTTGAAATTCCTGCATTTAATAAACAGATTTATAATTATAAATGGTTTTGTCTCTAAAAGAACTATTGAGTGTCTTTAAAGATCCCTGAATTGGATATCTCTTTCATGAATTGTTCTTTAAAATAGTTATATAATTTAAGTAAATACTTTACTTAAGTAGTAGTAAATCTAATTATTTATATATTAATTAGTATATGTTTATGATATGTTTTATTAATAATAAAACAATTTGGGATTTTTAGAAGAAAATATAAATAAATGATACAATCTACTATATTTTTATAGTAACTTTATATCGGTAGAGCCGTATGTCAGAAGAAATCAAGAGAATTCCATTAGGAATACCCATATTGGATAATGTATTTAGAGGAGGGGTGATAGAAGGTTCAATAATTCTTGTAGCGGGAAATCCGGGTACTGGAAAAACCACTTTTGCGGCCCAAATAGTATATAATGGTTTGAGAAGAAATGAAAATGGAGTCTATATAAGTTTTGCAGAATCAAAGGAAGAATTCTATAAATATATGGGTTTAATGGGTTTCGATTTTAAAAAATATGAAGAGAGGGGGTCATTTAAGTATATTTCATTACCTACAATATCTGATTTTGATTCAATTAATCTCACGGTACAAATTATTAATAAACAGTTAAAAGAGCTTAGAAAAGCTAGAATTGTAATAGATAGTATCACAGCGTTATCTGCAATTCTTTCTCCATCGCAAATGAGGTCATTTCTTCATACAAATCTTATTCCATTACTGAAGGAATATAGTACAATAGGTATAATAATAGCTGATATTCCCTATGGCAAGGAATATGTAGGTTATGGCGTTGAAGAATTTATTGTAGATGGAGTTATACTATTGAAGTTAAAAGAGACGTTTTCTGGATTCGAAAGATTTATGGAAATAAGGAAAATGCGTGGAGTATCAGTACCATCAATAAACGTACCATTTTCTATAATTGAGAATAAAGGTATTAGACCTTTACTAATTCCTGCTAGTGAAGTTTTGCAGAAAGTTGATATTAAACATAAGGAACGGGAATTAATTAGTATTAAGACAGGCATAGAAATTGTAGATAGGCTTATTGGACCTAGCATTCCAAAGGGCGCACAAATACTAGTAGTGGGCCAATCCGGATCCGGTAAGACATATCTTCTTACATATATTGCAAGCATCTTATCTGATATGGGTATGAAAATAACATACGTTAATTTCGAAGAACCCGTTTCAATGATTAACTATAAATTCAAAATACTTGGTATAAATAAGGAGCTTTCAAATATTGAGATATTAAGCATGGATCCATTAAGATATGGATTAGCAGAACTAATATATTATTTAGAACATTTCGCCGATTATACAAAGCCAGACATACTTATCCTTGATGGTATAGGGTCTCTTGAGAAAATCCATGGTTCTCAGATATTCTGGTCAATACTTCACAGAATAGTTAGTATAAATAAGAGTAAACAAATTACAACAATATATGCATATGCATCAAAATACCCTGAGACATCTATCCCGATCGATACTACTGTTGATGTTATCTATATAATACAGCTTAGGATTAGTGAAGGCAATCTCATTAGAACTCTTATTCAGTGGAAGAATAGATTCGGTGAAACACTTCCTAAACCATGTCGTCTAAAATTGATGAAGAAACCTGCCATTAGTATAGAATGTATTGGAGAGTGATACTACGTATGTCTGAAAGAATATGTGGGCCCTCACTCGATCTCATCAGTAGATCACTTAAACGTTATTTAGATAAAGTTGTACCAGGCATTATGTCAAGACTGGACTGGTATTTTTTAATGAGATACGGCGAGCCGTTCATGCAAGTATTATTACAGAAGCCTCTGGTCGCATATGAAGAGCTAAATGATTTCTTTGGCGGTGATAAGGATTTGGTTGAGTATTTTATATACTTTGTTATAAAGGGATTATTTGGAGCAGATCGAACATATACTGATAAAGCCTATAAAGCTCTACTTGAGCAGAACGAAAAGGAATTTTTAGAACTACTTACCAGGTACTATAACGTTCTAAGGTAGTATCTTACAAAATCATATAGATCTGATCTTTACCATAGTATGGATTTTAGTAATCCTAACACTTACAGTATTCCTTTAACTCATTAACTGTTTTGAAATACTTTCACCATTGCAATTACACAGGTGTTATTTAAGTCAAACCTGAACATCACAATATAGTTCTAGTTATAATAACAAATAATTATTTTATATTGGGAACAAGAAATATGAATAACATACGTTATTGATCTATCTTAATATTGGATATGATCGGACAAAGGGGATCTCCCTTATTGAATCCCCCTCGTAGAATATACGATCTTGCATAGCATCCTCCGCGGCAAATATCTTTTAAACTACAGTTCATGCATTTCTTAGGTAGATTCTTTGGATAAACAATATTGTTTATAATTGGATTAGCATAGTATTCATGTAATGCCTTTCTTAGTCCCTTTACACGTGCACTTGATATTACAATGTCTAGTACATCGCAGGGTAGTAGTTCTCCTGAACACCCAATGTCTACTGTTTTCATTGTTCTACAATAGTATGTCCATGAATTCTCATAACTAGATACTAGTCGTAGGAATGGTGTGCACCAAAATGCTACTGGGTAAGAAGTTTCTCTAGCTCTATCTATGGCCTTCATCATAGCACTATAGTATTCAGAGGCATTAACCCATAGCTCATTCACATATGCTCTACCAACGGGCATAACAGGTATTAGTGCTGCATGTTCTGCATTTACTCTAGAAGCTATATCAATGTATTCACTAGTATATCTATAGTTATGCTTGCCTACAGCCATTATTGTAGCATATTCTATACCCTTATTCCTCAAGGCATTAACTGTCTTCATAACCCTATCATATACTCCTGGTCCACGCAATCGATCATGTATGTCTCTAGGTCCATCAATACTTACATACAAGTATACATCATATTTAACCAATAGATCCAATATATGCTCATTCATAATAGTTCCATTAGTTACCATGGTAATCGCCATGCCGTGATCAAATATTTCTTTAAGAATTACCGGCAGATCCCTGTGTATTAATGGTTCTCCACCGCTTAATCCAATATGTTCAACTCCAATTTCACTCATTTCTCTTATTAATCTGATCTTTTCATTAGTATCTAGTTCTCTATCTCTTACATATATTGATGCGTAACAGTGGGGACATTGTAGATTACATCTTGCGGTAAAGATCCATATGATTGTACTAGGCTTCACAATCCTCCCTCTACTCTATGGAGGTGTTCTTTATTAGTAAACTATATTTTATGAGGTTAATATCATATAGTTTATGATCTACGGGTAAGGGTTTGTATTTATTAATGAACTAGTATATCTTGGTTCTTAGGTGAATATTTTGAAGCGAATAGGTATTATTGGAGGATTAAGTCCTGAATCAACTATTCTTTATTACAGAACTATTATCGAAGAATATAGGAGGAGATATAATGACTACTATTATCCCATTATCATGATCTATAGTGTTAACTTCGGCGAGTTTACAGATTATGTTAGGAGAGGCATCTATGATAAGGCACGTGAACTATTACTTAAAGCTATTAAGGCTCTAGCTAGAGCTGGTGCAGATTTTGCATTAATATCAGCTAATACACCACATATGTTCTTTGAATACCTTAAAAGTAATTCACCAATTCCATTACTAAGTATAATTGATGCTTTAGCTGAAGAGTTAAAGAGAGATAATATTACTAGAATAGGACTACTTGGAACAGAATTTACTTTAACAAAGGGATTCTATGCCGATGGCTTGAGAAAACATGGTATAGAAGCAATTATACCTGATCGGGAGGATATAGCTATAGTAAATAATATAATCTATTATGAACTTGTTAAGGGCATTATAAGAGATGGATCTAGAGAGAAAGTAGAGAAGATAATTATGAAACTCATAGATAAAGGAGCAGAAGCAATAGCACTAGCATGTACAGAACTCCCACTACTAATAAAGAAATTTGATAAGACAAAGATCTATGATACAGCAAGAATACATGCAATAAAAGCACTAGAATACGCAATAGAATAAAGAATAAATACACTAGCATGAATTAAAGAATAATAAGCGGGTGCAGGACCAAGGCACCACAGGGAAACAGTCCCCCCGGAAAGCCCCCGCAAGTCATCATCACCCACACAACGGCTCCCCCGGGGTGGGGATACAAGACCTAGGGAGCCAGCAGAACCCTAAGCCCCGGGGTCTCTTAGGGTCCTACTGGCAACCCTAGGCTGTATCCCCGAGCCGTTGTGTGGGTGGGTTAATGTTATCTTGCAGGTGCTCGGGGGAACTTGTTTCCCCGTGGCACCCGGTCCTGCATTGTATTAGTGGACTGGGTTTTGTTTTTAAATGGTTGGGCTCATTATTTCCTTTGGATAGATAGTTTTCTATACTATTACTATAGATTGTTATCTAGGGAGTTAGTGGCTGCCTTGAACGAGGTACTGCTACTATTTATAGCGTATGCGGCCTCATTATTTATGGCATGGAATATCGGCGCTAATGATGCTAGTAATCCTACCGATACGGTTGTTGGAGCTGGTGCATTGTCTATTAATAGGGCAATTATATTATTCAGTATCTTTGCGGGTATTGGGGCAATTATGCAGGGATGGATGATTATGAAGACTCTTGGCAAAGGAGTTGTTTCTCCACTGGGTATAGCTGGTGCATTATCAGCTGTTCTCGCTGGTGGTTTATGGGTTTTAATAGCTACATTGAAGGGTTTACCTGTATCAACTAGTCAGAGTATAACTGGCGGA
The DNA here is from genome assembly GCA_964631195.1 of uncultured Desulfurococcaceae archaeon. Taxonomy (GTDB): domain Archaea; phylum Thermoproteota; class Thermoprotei_A; order Sulfolobales; family Desulfurococcaceae; genus CAZHDB01. The sequence goes on along the minus strand of CAZVWZ010000018.1, from coordinate 5,113 downwards.
GTCATTGGTATAGGATTGTCGTATGCTGCTCTTGGATTAATCAGTATCGGTGATATTAGATGGAGTATTGTTTTAACTATAATACTTAGCTGGCTAATATCTCCTGCAGCTAGTATTGCTTTATCTATAATACTTTATCTAGTATTTGAAAAGTTATTTCTTAGGAGAATATATACTGAAAGATTTACTAAGATACTTAAAATGATCCTTATAGTTTCACTTATTTTCTCAGCATATTCTTTTGGAGCAAATGATGTTGGTAATGCTACAGGTGTATATGTGGCAATAACCAGCAAGTATCTTGGATTACCCGATGTATCAACTAGGATGTTTCTAGCATTACTCGGTAGTATAGGTATTGCTTTAGGAGCATTTACTCTTGGTAGGAGAGTGATTGCTACAGTTGCATACAAAATAACCCACCTAGATCTATTGACTGGTATGGCGGCTGAGTATGCTAATGCATTGACTGTATGGCTCTTTACTACAGTACCATATATGTTGATAGGCTATGGAATGCCTGTATCAACTACACATGCTAGTGTATCAGCAATTGTCGGCGTAGGCATTGCTAGATCGAGGAGTTTCAGAGGTGTTAAATGGAGAACAGTATTATTAATAATTATGTCATGGCTGTTAACATTACCAATAACAATGGCTCTCGGATTTACAATACACTATATAATGTATAACATATTATTTATACAGTAGAGTGTAGGTGATACATAAGTTGTCTACATGGATATGGCTTTCCGGAAGAAGAGAGAAAGAGATTCTACTAAGAGGGCTTCACCACCTAGATTTAGTTTATGAAGTTGTAAGGAACTTATTGGATATGATATCTTCACTTTCAAAAATGGAGCTTGACAAAGCAAGAGACTATTTCAGTATAATAAATAAGAAGGAAGAAGAAGCAGATGTGGTTAAGAGAGAAATTATTGAAGAACTTAGTAAAGGAGTTATTCATCCAATGGATCGAGAAGATCTATTAAGACTAATTCTATCAATAGATGATATAGCTGCATATGCTAAAGCATCAGCTCGAAGAATCAAGATAGTCATTGACCTAGGCTATAGTATGCCGGATGAATTCATTACATTACTGTATTCAATGGTTGAACATAGTGTTAAGGCTGTAGACACCCTACATGATGCGGTTAAGCTATTAACAAGTGATCCTCGTAAAGCTCTTCAATTAACGTATATTGTTGAGGAAATAGAGGAAAAGGTTGATGATATAAGGCTTAATGCGTTAGAGTATATGTATCGTATGTGTAGTAGAGATTTCCGGGTAGTATGCCTATTATATAAGGAGATTATTGATGATATAGAGATAATAACTGATAAATGTGAAGATACTGCAGATACGATTAGATCAATAGCAATGCATCTCATATAACATATTTAGACAATAAAGCTTTCCCTCATCTCTTCTATACATTTTATTTTAAGTGAGGAAATGATTCGAAGGAATGGTTTGAATAGAATAGCTAAAGAGCTTTTTAGGGTTTTCATATTCTTCTCTTTTTAAATTCTATTACTAAGTGGGGCTAATCATTGGCCGGCGATACTGTATTGAAGAATTTAACTGATAATAAATTATATTCGAGGAATTCCATTACTGGTTTAATTTATTATCCATTTAATTTCGACTTTGAAAAGCATAATGAATTATACTCTAGATCTAAATTTGGATGGTCTAAATGGCTTGAACTATATAAACGTGATGAACTACTTTTTAGGCTTTCATTTAATATAGTCAAGGAATTAAAAGGCTATAGTCAAGCTGTTAAGTACTCAAAATATCTTAAAGCATTATCTAAACAATGTGTTGTTATTAGAGGCCGTGGCTCTAATCCACGTGCACTGGCATCAGCTATAGCCTATTATGTCCTTACAGTTTTTGCTAATGAAGATATTAGTCTAAGCATATTCTTTAAATGGTCTAGTAAAGCATCTGTATATAGAGCTTTAAAGTCCGTAGCTAATGCAATTGGCCATGGAGAACTTTTCTATAAACTCCTCCTCTCATCCATTAAGAAATGCGTGCCTAGATCATATGGTGACAGATTATATTTTCCCAGACTATGTCTCCTTGTTTTCCGTGACTCTAAAAGTTTTCTTGTTTTATCTGAACGTGTTTTCCGTGGCTATGTTCGTGTTAACCGGGGGGTTAATGTTGAAGGTTTTCTCATCCATGAAGATTATATTAGGAGGTATAATGTTATGAATAGTGTTGAATTAAAGTTTAGATTTAGAGTACTTGAGCTTCTTGAAATGTTGAAGAAGAATATAGGACATGTATTTACTGCTAGAGATGTAGCTGAACTATTATGTACAGATTCTCAGTATGCAGGAAGACTATTATCTCTACTTGTTAGAGGGGGGTTTCTAGAAATTGTTGAAGAAAAGCCGATCCGTAAGTATAGAGTTAGAGACTATTAACCAATACTTTGTAGGCCCTGTCAATGTAAGGATTGTTAGGGGGGATTCTAAGATAAAATATGTTGTTTCCGAACCTAGATTAGAGGATAACGCGTACAAGGCATATCAAGCAATTAGAGACTATCTATCGAGGAAAGAAGAGATATCAATAGATGATATATGGGAGGCAGGAGAACTCTTAGGATTAACAGATATTGTTGACAAGTATTTCCCAGTAATCGATTACTATTTAAGACGTGATAGAGGCTATGGAAAGCTTGATGTATTGTTTAAGGATAATCTTATAGAAGAGATCAAGATCCGCCCAGGACCTATCTATGTAATTCATAGAAGTATTTATGACATTGACTGGATCGAGACAAATATTGTTATGGAGTCTATAGAAGAGACTCGGAAATACCTATTTCTATTAGCTAGAAAAGCAGGAAAGTTCCTATCACCGGCATTTCCCATACTCGAGTTTAGATTACCTGAAGGCCATAGGGTTCTTGCAATATATGGTGATGTATCTGATGAGCCTGAGGCAACTATTAGGAAGTTCCCTAAAGAGCCTCTAAACATACTACATATAGTGGGGCATGGTACTCTTTCTCCATTATTAGCTGCTTTTCTATGGCTCGTCGTTGAAGCACAGGGATTTCTACTCATAGTAGGTCCTCAAGGCAGTGGCAAGACTACATTAATGGCATGCCTACTTGATCTTGCTCCTCCAGACAAATATGTTGTAACTGTTGAGGAGACTCCAGAGATTAGACTAACAAGGAAGCTATGGACTCCTCTATGGATTAGAGAGCCTTTAACATTATCTCTAGAAGCTGCAAAGACAAGGATTGGTTTTAGAAAATTATTGAAGACGTCTCTAAGGACGAGAGCCCAATATATTGCTGTTTCAGAGGCCCGTGGGAAGGAGATAAGGTATCTCTTTGAAGCATCTGCACTTGGATCTGGTAGTTTAGCTACTTTCCATGCAGGATCAATAAATGATTTTGAGAAAAGGATCAAGTTATTGAGGATACCTCCAGAGATCTTTAATTTATTATGGGGTGTAGCTATTATGAGGAAGATTAAAGGAGTTGGATATAGACTTGTTGAGCTATATGAATATAATGGTATAGAATTTGAACTTCTAGTTAAATGGGATCATGTTCTGGATAGGCATGTATTTGTAAAAGATCCTGTAAAGAGCATTATGTTGAGGAAAGCATGCGATATGTTGAATTATGATGTCGAGAAGGAGTTGGTAAAGAGAACTGAGATAATCACACACTTAGTTTCGAAGGGTAACTTCTCCTTAGACAATTTATTTAGGGAGATTGGATGGCTTTGAGAAAGGCAATTATTATGGAATTACTGGCGGCTTTCTTCTTTGCATATATAGCTTCTATTATAGTTTCACGCATTAGTAATAGTGACTATATTGTCGGTGAAGGGATCTATGGAGCTATGGCTGTATTAATAACATGTACATTCTCTGCTACAATCCTGGTTCTAGACACTATTTTAGGATCGCTCCTCTTTAAATCAATATACGTATTTATTGATAGATTCAATGCTAAGATTAAAGTATATTATAGCTTTGCTCCATACACCATTGGATTAGGCCCTCTTAAGATAAAGTTAAGTAATCCATTACTTATCATAATATCTCTTATATTCCTTATAGATATTATTGGAGGTATACTGTTTATTGGCATGAACCTTATTATTGCAATAATATTAATCCTATGGGGAACATTTTTTACATCGTATTTCTTATATAGAGGATTATTTGTTCCAAGCCTATATTCTATAAAAGTAGAGAAAGATATAGCATTAAAGTTGTCAAGAAGAATACCATGGTATATATTATTGGCCCGTATTGGATTCTTAAACAAAGTCTCTAATTCTATCTATAATATAGTATCTAGTAAACTATATGACCTATGTCTTAAAGCAGGCTATGATTGGAGCTCTATCGAATTATCATTATTTACGAGATCCATACTAAATACATCATTAGTTATTTCATTAGCTCTATTAATCCCTTCAATCTTGATCCTTAATATCTATGGATTACCTGTATTATTACTTCCAATTATTTCATTAGCTATATTGATATTATTTTTCACTGTTAAAGCCTTTGATCGAAGTAATAGTATTGGCGAAGAACTACCATTTCTGTGTCTTGCGGGATTACTATCAGCTATAAGTGGTCTAGGCCTTTCTTTTGCATTTAAGAAAATGTCATCAAATGATTTTCCAGCTATCAAGAATGAATATAGAAACTTAAATTCTTTATCAAAGAGAATGGATCCTGTTTCAGCACTTAATGAACTTGCTAAACAGCATCCAAATAGATCGTTTAAGGAATTCATCTACGGCTACACATCTATTCTTCTCAGTGGAGGAGATATTGTTAAGTATCTTGAGGATAGAGTATCTGAATTCTTTAATATGCATAGACTTGTAATGGAGAGATATGTTGGAATAGTATCCGATGTTCTTAGTGCATGCATGTTCGTATTTATCTTTAGCCCACTCATAATATTGCTTACAGCATTTGTATCTCCCGGTCAATCACTCGCTCTTGTTATGCAGTTAAACTATCTCATTATACCATCTATACTATTGCTGATGTATGTTGCTATACATGGTATTCAGCCTAGATTTAGAGATATCTATAACGATC
>CAZVWZ010000017.1:0-16656 GCA_964631195.1 uncultured Desulfurococcaceae archaeon | reverse complement strand
TACATGTTAATAGCTACTTTAGTTCTAGTGATAATGATCATGTGTATTCCAGTAAGTGTTAGTGAGAGTATATTTGAGGAATCCAGAGTTCCTATACCAGATAATCTTCCATGGTATCCTATAGTAGTGTTTGGAGATAATAGGCCTCCTAATGTACAGGATCTGTATTCTCCTCCTGTTTACTACGATATTATTAATGAGACCAAGGTAATCAATCCTATAGCTGTTATAGGTACAGGCGATCATACTGGTGTAGGTAAAGAGGAACAAATAGATATATTTGCAGAGTCGTTAAAGGGCTTGGAGAATGCATGGATGGCTCTCGGAAACCATGATTTAAACTATAGGAAACTAGGTTATTGGAAAAACGTTATTGGTCCAGAATACTATTATATCGATGATATACCTGGTTGGAGGATCTCGATCGTTAATAGCGATAGATATCCGAAGGATAGGTTTCTTGAACAAGTAAACTATGTTTTAAACACTACAGATAGATCCATAGTATTTGTGTTCCATAGGCCTCTGTATCCATATGTCGGGCATAACATTAATGAAGCGGGAGACGGTAGAGAGCATGATCTTGAGGTAATCATTAATAACAAGTCTAATATAAAAATTGTATTACAAGGCCATTGGCATGGTTACGCTGTTGCAAAGAAAGGATATGTTGAATACATTATAACAGGCGGTGCAGGAGCACCATTATATGATTGGCCAGCTGTTGTAGAAAATGCAACAGATTTTGCCATAGGTAAGTATCACTATATAGTACTAATCCTTTATCCAAACGGTACTTACGAATATTATCCGGTATCTGTCTCTGGTGAAATAGTTGTTAAGAAACTAAATGAAACCGCCTCCATTATATTAAATAATAAGACCGATATACATGGTGATCCAGTAAATATTCCTATTAGACTTAAGTACGAAATTAATGATAAAATATACTATATAGTGTTAATGGCGAATAATGGAGCTACTATTGTAAACTATAAAATTATCCAGAATACAGTATTGTTCTATACAAACTCTACAAAATGGTACGTCTATTGCCCAACTACAGACCCAGAGGTAGCTGAGGTTTACACGGATACTGAAATGCTTGAGCTATGGAGGAGCCTATTAACAACTACTACAGAAACAAGTCCAACAACTACATCACCAACAAGTACTACACCAAGTGAAACATTAACTACAACACCAGTCTCAGATAATACAATGATTATTATTGGAGCATTGATTTCAGTTATAGTAATGATTTCAATATCTATAGTATTGATTAAGAAGAGAGGAAAATAATTTACATAGACTATTTTCTTTCAACATAATATTTTATTGTCCTTTTTAATCCTTCTTCAAAGTTTGTATCTGGCTTCCAACCTAATAATTGGGCGGCCTTACTTATATCTGCAAGACTATATCTAATATCGCCTATTCTGGGCTTATCATAGACTATTTCTAGATCCTTTCTCCCCATAAGCCCTAAGATCTTATATGCTAAGTCCTTAATTGATATATCATTTCCACTACCAATATTATATGATCCAGTAATATTAGACTCTAATGCCAATAAATTGGCCTCAGCTACATCTTCCACGTATATAAAATCCCTTGTCTGTAGTCCATCGCCATATATTGTTAATGGCTTATTATGTATTACATTATGTATAAAAATATATATTACTCCTGCATAAGGCCCTGGTTTCATCCTAGGACCATATACATTAAAATATCTTAAAGAAATAGTTGATAAACCATAATTAATTGAATAGCTATTTACAAGTACTTCACCAGCTAATTTTGTAGCTCCATAGAGACTTTTAGGATATAGTGGATGATCCTCGCTTATGGGTAGAGATAGTGGATCTCCGTAAACAGCTGCACTTGATGCATATACGAATCTCTCTACATCATACTTCCTACTCATTTCAAGTAGATTAAATGTTCCATAAACATTAATACTATATCCTTCATAAGGCTTTTGAGATACTTCATTAACACTTACAAGAGCTGCTAAATGTATTACGCCATAAAATCTATATTTTTTAAATAATTTATCAAGAAGTTCACTATCTCTTATATCCCCATTAATAAAGACTATATCGTCTAGAACCTTTGATAGATTGTCAATAGATCCGTATGCTAAATTATCTAGAATAACTACTTTATATTCTCTAGAAATTAGTTTTTCAACTGTCCAACTACCAATAAATCCAGCCCCGCCTGTCACTAATATGTAACCTCTATTAGCGTCCATGATATAACACCCTATTCTATGGAGTAAGCATATGTATCCAGTATGGTATCAATAATGTAACTATTAGTGTATTAGCTATTAAACCATATAGGAAGCCATATAATACGAGATCCCTCATCCTAACTCTACCAGTTGCATATACTATTGCCGATGGCGGAGACGATATTGGTAAAGCCACTGCATTATTTAATGAAACAACTGCTGCAATAGTTGCTACAGCTGCACCAGTCTCAACAGGTAATCCGAGAGATGTAGCTAGTAACATGCCCAATGGTATGGTTAGTGGTGCTACAAAAGCTGAAGCACTTGTATGGCTTGATATAAATGTACCTACAATATAAGCGGTGAATGCTATTATAAACAATGCAATATAGCCTAGTTCTCGTATTCCACTCAATTGCGAGAGTATATAGTTTGCCCATCCAGTAGCCATTAATGCCTTGCCAAGAGTTAATCCAGCGCCAAATAATACCATTAAATCCCATGCTAGTCTTTTCCAGTGTCTCTGTACATCAAGTGCTCTCGTAGCAAAGAAGGCTAGTAAGCCTATAACACTTGCAAGGCCAGTACTTAATCCATGGATCCTTCCAGTCATCCATAATCCTATAAGAAACAATATATTTGCCATAGCAAGTAGTTCTCTCTTACTCCATTTCCTTGCCTCACTAGTCTTCACCTTGCCTAATGCATCTCTTATTCTATCAAATTCATGTCCAGCAACAAGTTTTGCATACAGTATTGCTAAAATAACTGCAATACCATAGCCAATAGCCCATGCAGGAAAACCTATGTATAGCCATCTTGTAAAATCAATATATTCCATTCCACCATAAATGAGGTCATTGAGGAAACCAGCTGCAATTATATTTGGAGGTGTACCTATTAATGTCGCAGTACCACCAACACTAGCCGCAACAGCTAAACTAACCAATAATATACTTGAATACTTCATATCAGTTAATCCCACTTTATTAAGGATTACAAGTATCAAGGGTAGCATCACATATGTTGCAGCAGTATTGCTTGTCCACATGCTGAGGAAGCTTACGAGGAACGTAGAGCTTATGATCAATGTATAGGGTGATCTACTTAGTCTTAATAATAATCTAGCAACTCTCTCATCAAGGCCGTTCTCTTTAATAATTAATTCTAATCCACTTCCAGCAATAAATATGAGCACAATATTACTCATATAATATTGAAAAGGATCCTTAGAGCCTATGACCCCTAATATGACTAAAGCTATTGTAGAGTATAACCCTGTAACAACATAGTGCAGTACACTTGCACCAGCAAATAACACTATTGCCGAGCCAAATACGAATCCTGCTTCACGAGCCTTAACATAAGGCTGGATCTTAAAAGTGTAAATCCCTGTATCACTATCAACACTAGATGCATAGTACTCATAAGTCCTTCCATCAGGCAATACAATATCGCACTTAATATTAGCAATACCAGGCAAAATCGTTTTATTGTTGTCTAAAAACTTAGCCCTTACATACAATATAGTTCCTGGCGCCAATGTCTTTAAACTAGAGATATTTACTGCGACAGACAATTTATTGCCATCAATAACTTCAGTATAATATATTTCTTCAGAACTCTTGCCAATATAGAATGGAACCAGGGCTCTATATGTATTATTATCTATCTTAAAGACTATCTCAGCTGTATACTTTCCCTCACTCCAGCTTACAGGAGTAACCATATACATTAATGTTCCGCTAATGATAGCTATCATTATTAAAAGTACTAGTTTATATAGGTATTTCATCACTGATCACCGGTTATTTGATCAGCTATATTTTCCTATCCATCTAAAAATATACTTTAAACAGGATAAATAGTTATAGTTAAAGATTGAATTAAATATTTAAAATTTCAAATTAAAGTGGGAATTATGGACTATATGTCTTAAGCTCCCTACCGTCAACAATAACCCCTATTTCAACAAGATCCTTTAATGGCGTTGTTTTAAGTTTAGGCATTAAAACCTCATCTACTTGAAATACTCCAGCCAGTTCATTCATGTATACAATGATTTTTATCGGAGTTCTAGAGCCATTTACAACTTCTACTCTTTCAATAGACAATGCCGACACGCTATGTATATTTACTTGACCCATCCTATATGGCACACGAGCTCTTCCTTCAGCCATATCGAGTCCGTCGCCTACCTTTACACATCCAGCTTCAATGGTTAGACAGTCAACATCATAGGCTGTACAATGTATGCTATGCATAATCTCTTGTCTAAGCCTTACTCTTAATCTATAGTCATCAACTAGTTTCCTGAGAGCCTTGTCTAGCAATGGCTTAGCAAGTATTGAGCCTAGTTTTTCATGCAGGTCTCTATGTATGGAGTTGCCGATATCATGGAGTAATGCACCATATAATGGTACAAGCCATGTATACTTTATATCGTCTACAACACCGTCTTTTATTAATGTAGGTTTCACACCATTATTTATCATTAAATCATATAGCATTAATGATGCGCCTGCAGCAATTTGTGCATGGACAGGACCGTGATCATTATACTTAAGTCTTTTAACAGCCATGACATTACTCATTACCCATAGTTCCTGTACCTCTGGATCGCTTGCCAATATCTCATATGCTTTCTTTATCCATGGATCTCTATCCATAAATCGCTTGATCAATTCTGGGCTTACGACGACCACTTTTTATATCACCTCATATTTTTAATCCTTATAGTTATCTTTAGATTAATATATACTTTAGGGATACATTAATAATTAGTAAAGACAAACAATATCTTATTGTATGTAACTAAAAAACAATTATAGCTTTTCCAATTGTCTTGAATAATTATTTTTCCTTACTTAATTTCTCAACTAGTTCTTTGGCATAATCAAATCTTATGCGTCCAGCTTTAACCATTTCCTCAGCAACTCTATCAATGAGATCTCCAGTAGCGCCAGCCATTATAGCTAAGTTTCTGGCATGCAATCTCATATGTCCTTTCTGTATTCCCTCCGTAACTAATGCTCTCAATGCCGCAAGATTCTGTGCTAGTCCTACTGCACCCATGACCTCGGCTAATTCATTAGCTGTCTTAACACCGAGTATCTTTAAAGCAATACGTGATATTGGATGGACCTTAGTAGCTCCACCTACTATACCTATCTGTAGAGGAATCTCTAAATAGCCAGTGAGATAACCCTCTTCATCAACTCTCCATATACTTAGCGGGCCATATTTTCCATTTCTAGCGGCATAAGCATGTGCACCAGCCTCTATAGCACGGTGATCCTGGCCAGTAGCTAATGCAACTGCTATAACGCCATTAAGTATACCCTTATTATGAGTAGCTGCTCTAAATGGATCTATTTCAGCAAGTACTGATGCTTCATAAATCCTCTTAGCAACTTCAGGCCCGCCTACATTTTCTGGTCTCGTCCTAGCCCATGCTCTAACAATTCTATAAACTGCATTATTGCTTATGATCCTTAGTCTAGCTTGGCCACCAGTTATTTTCTCAAGCAATGGAGCTATCGATTCAGCCATAGTATTTACTGCATTAGCCCCCATAGCATCTCTTACATCAACTAGTAAATGGACTATAATAGTAGGTCCTATGGGTGTGTCCTCAAAAACACGTACAATTAACTCCTTAGCACCGCCACCAAGCTTAACTAGTATAGGGTCTTGCTGATTAGCATGTTCTAGAATCTCATTCTTACGATCAAGGATTAATGCAGCCTTATAATGTGGTGAATCGACTTTAACTAGGTGTATCTGCCCAATCATTATTGGATCGCTTGCCTTAGCTATGATACCGTCTCCTTCACGAAGCATTTTAGCTGCATGACTTGCTGCAGCAACAACACTGGATTCCTCAATAACCATGGGAACTAGATAATCTTTACCATTTATACGGAAGTTCGTAGCAACAGCAAAGGGGTAGGTCATTCCACCAATAACATTTTCGATCATAGCATTAGCTAGTTCCTTACCTAAGTTACCATAGTTTTTAAGAAGCTTTACCTCTTCATCAGTTAAACCAGCCCATTCAGCAACTATTCTAAGTCTTTCTTCAGGAGTAAGTTTATAGAAGCCAGGTAATCTAGATGTTTTCTCCAAAATAATGTACACCACCAACCAATCTCTAGACTAGATATAATATGGATATAGAATATAAGTGATTTTATACAAACAATATTCAGCTGGGCAAGTTGACATCATCCCCTCCAAATACGGTCTATCCCGGGAGTAATTCATCATCTATAATAGAATATGTATTGAAGCCCTATATCAATCTAATATGATCTAGATGAGTATAATTCATTTTAGGTCTTGAGAGATTAAATTGCTCATAAGACATAAATATTTCCGAATAGATAAAGTGATATACGGAGATGGTTATTAATGTCGGAGATTGTGTTAAAAGTCGGCAAAAAAGGAGAGATCTATACTACAAAAGAGATAAGAAAGAAAATTGGGATAAAGGAAGGAAGCTCTGTAGTCGCATATATAATCGATGGCATGCTAATAATTGAGCCTATACCAGATATTAATGAGAAGATCAAGAGATGTGTTATAAAACTCTCACCTGAAGAAATTGAGAGAATCAGTGAAGAAGCACAGATCGAGGAAGGTATTTATGGATAAGCTATTTCTTGATACAACTTACATCTTACCAATACTTGGAGTAAAGGTTGAGCTTAAGGATTATACTAAATATTTTCCTCAAGTATATTCTTTCTATGAAACATATTATTCTCCGGTATCCTTAATAGAGGCTAAATGGATAATAATAAAAATCATAAAAAACCTGAAAAACATAGAATATAGACAAAAATTACTTTATGAATATAGATCTGGGTTAAATTTATTAATAAATGATAATAAACTTAGACAATCAACTCTTACTAATAGTTTAATCGAGGAACTCGCTGATCAACTTTGGGAGTTTGGGATTAAAGATTATTTTGATAGAATGATTTATGCTACTGCGTCATATTATAGAGCTATTCTTGTTACAGAAGATAAACAACTACATAGAATATATGAAGAATCATTTAAGTTAAAATTTAGACCCAAGGATGTTATAAATTGGGATGAGTTAAGAACAAGATTAGAAGAGAAGCTATGACATTATTAGATTGCATATATAATATCCGTTTAAATAATTATTATAAATAGTAGAGCTGATTCAATGTGATATAATGTCATTAGAGGGTATAGCTGATCTACCGTTACATGACGGCCATGTACCCCAATGGCTGGCCCGTATTATGAAGAGACTAGCTAAGGCTATACTCGAGATTATGGTTGAGGAGTTTGGCCCGGACAAGATTGTTGAAAGATTCTCTAATCCCCTATGGTTTCAAGCATTCAATAACATTATTGGTATGGATTGGGATAGTAGTGGCGCTACAACAGTAACTACCGGTATATTAAAGGAAATTACATGGAAGTATCCAGAATTAGGAATCCTTATACTAGGTGGCAAGGGTGAGCGAGCTAGGAATGTACCGGGTGAAGTACCTAAGGCTATAGATATTCTTGGGCTAAGCGATAATATAGGAAGAGAGCTTGTTGAATCATCTAGATTAATTGCAAAGATAGATTCATCAATGGTTCAAGACGGGTACAGCTTATATCATCATACACTATTTGTCTCAGAGAAAGGTTATTGGTCTATAGTACAACAAGGTATGAATCCATCTATAAAAATGGCTCGTAGATATCATTGGATCAGGGATACAACATATTTCATTGATCCACATAAAGCAATTGCGGGATATAATCATGGCAATAGTGTTTTAAATCTTGTTTCTAGAGAATCCATGGGAACACAAAAGACAATACTTGATCTTGTAAGAGAAAAGCCTGAGAATATAATTGATCAATATACTAGCTTAATTCATATTGCTAATAAGCAGAGGAGTTTACAAGAATACATAACACCTACAAAAACAGGTGTTGTAGAGATTAAAAAGGCCAAAAAGATCGTTTACTATAAGCCATTACCTATACCTAAGAAACTACTGGAAAAATTAAAGAAGATATATGATGTATATCCATCAAATCTTAAAGAATTACTATTAATCAAAGGAATAGGTGCTTCAACTCTTAGAGCACTAGCATTAATAAGCGATCTCGTCTATAATGAGCCTCCGAGCTGGAAAGACCCTGTTAATACACCTTATGACCCATTTAAATATGCTTATGCTATTGGCGGGAAAGACGGTATACCTTATCCGGTGAAGAAAGACTATGCTGAGAAAATAATTATTACATTAGAGGATATCGTGAAACAAGCAAAACTTGGCAATAAAGAAAGACTATATGCCTTGAAAAGGCTGAGAAAACTTCGTCTCTATACAATAAAGTAGTGATATAGTAACTACATAGTTTATCTATTATAAATACCCATATATAATCCATAAGCTAATACATGATCCTTTGCAGCATCTACTATATCAGAAAGACTAGCTCCAGGAGGCAAGTCCAATTCTATGTCAAGAGCTACCACAACAAAGAAGTATCTATGGCTACCATGACCCTTAGGTGGACAAGGACCACCATACCCTATTTTACCGAAATCATTTCTACCCTGCATTCCATAATCCGTAATTGGAGTTTTAGGGATGTTTTCAGGGATCTCCAATGTATTCGAAGGCACATTATATAATATCCAGTGATAGAAAGTACCCGATGGAGCATCTGGATCATACATTATAATTAATAAAGACTTAGCGCCTTCTGGAATATTATTGATTCTTAATGGAATCGATCTATCTTCTCCATCACATGTATATTCAACAGGAATTTTTGAACCATATTCAAAGGCAGGACTCCATATTTCTATTGTTTTAGGCTTGCCTTCAATTAACTCTTTAATAGGGTCAATTGCCCCCTGATATCTAGGCCTAAGTACTAATGTATATACTATGATGACAGTTATTATGATGATGGCGATTAAGATAATGATGAAGAGTGTCCTCCTAGACATATTATCAGCCCTATTATCTAATTGTCTAATTAGTTTATTAAGGTCTAATGAAGTATTTACTAAGAATGAAATTCCTTATTAATTCGAGAACTTCATTAATGACTTTTCTCCTTTTCATAAGATCTCTTTTATAGATAATCATTTTCTCCCGATCCAAAGTATAAATGTACATGTATACATGTTTATATCCAGTATAGTACATATCAAGCCATTTTATATAATGACTTAGTTCAGATATATTATGTAATGTGTCACCAACCTTGATCAATATATCTTTCGGCGACACTCCATGATACTTTATAGAGGCTGTAAGTAGTTCAACTTCTCCATTACTCTTTTTATGAATATAATCTTCAAGTTCATCAAGATTCTTAGCTAAATTGTTGATGAGTAGTCTATACTTCGATAATTCAATATTCCCATTAAGGATTGTTGATATAAAGTGATAGAGATCTTCCTCTCTCTTGAATAGAGTTATTGGTAATAACTGCCTATTTAAGAAAGCCTCAGCATAATAATATGCCTTTGAGTATCTATCAGCATTATTTAATAGATACTCTGCTATATCCGTCAATAGATCATCTGTTACTTTCCATGGGGATGATAGAAGGGTATTAACAATATCGTCAACTAATATTCTTTTATAGCTATAGTCTTTCTTCTTACCGGATAAATTCATTGCCTCGTAAATCATCCTACGAGTTATTTCAGCTAATAATACGTTCTTATGATGGTAATATACTAATTTATACATTTTAATTCTTGAACTAAGCATGTCTTCTAATGCCGGTAATGCTTTCAGATCATAGTATATTAGAAAAGAATCCTTATTTCTCACCGCATGCATGTTGTCTATAATTCTATCAATGTCTACAATACCATAAACCACACCTGTATGTAAAGCATCTCTACGGAGATAGTCAAGTCTATCAGCATCAAAGACTCCAGATATAATTTTATGGAGTAAATCATACCCATGGCTATTCAGTAGAGGAATATATGATTTACTTTCCAATAGTAGTTGTTTTCTACGGAAGGAATCCATTAATATAGCAACTATATGCTCAGGAGTTATTCCAGTTACTTTGGATCCATTTAACTCATACGTTAATGATGAAAGGATTTCTCTTAATTCTTTCCACGATAATATTAGCTTATGAGTGATCTTCTCATGTAAACCACGTTTTCCAAGAGCTTCCTCAAGAACATGGCTATATGGATAATGTCCAAGATCATGTAACAATCCAGCTAATCTTATACTTTGAATAAGGAATGCTTTTAAAACATCATGTATATTTAAGTACTGCAAATCACTGAATACACCTTTCCGAAATAATAAAAATATGTGTTCTCTAGATCTATTGTTAAACAATTCTATAAATTCGTCATAAACAAGTGATGATAATATATTATCAAGTATTTTTGAAGCTAAATGCATTACACCTAAAGAATGTTCAAATCTAGAATGTTTAGCACCAGGATAAATAAGGTATGTAGGTCCAAGCTGTCTAATATTATGTAATCTATTAAATACTGGAGTCTGTATTATATTGTATTCTATTTCATTAATAGGTATTGATCCGTAAAGACTGTCATTTACAACAGCCCTTACCTTAGATAAACCTATTATATCAACCATGTTGTTTAGCCCTCCCAGGCCCATATATTATTTCTGGATATTTACCAATTAGATATGATAATAAGAGTGTATAGAGGCCGTATAATATAGAGGGTTTTGACATTAGCTTATCAAATTCATCGCGACTACCATTATATACTATAGCATTTTTAACTAATTGACCATGAACAAGATATGCTCTAATGACATTAATTGTTAATGGTTTTCTCACCAATAGATCCCCTTCAAGATCCTCCTGTTTAATCTCTTCTTTTCTCTTCAGTTTTTCTAATATATTAATTATATTATCTATTCTAGCCCTTTCCAAACGATCTATTGAACGAGTATTTTTGAAATTCTCTAGTCTATGTATTACAGTATCAATTAATCTTTCCTTTTCCCTATATGCTTCTTCAGGAATATCTTTTAACTTAGCATAAAGATTAACTAAGCTAGAAAATACTCTTCTGTATACCTCCTTAATTTCTTCAGATCTTTTTTCAATAGGAAATGTATTTGCCTCAATAACCCACAGATTTTGTTCCTTGAAGGACTCTATTGTTTCATTAATAGATCTCTTATCAACAAATTTGATTAAGTTCTTCTCGACAATATAATTATATCCTTGGATAAGTAGATCATTTAATTTACCATAGTACAGTTCTCTTTTATTAGTTCTTCTAGAAAAGATCTCTAATCCTTGAAATAACATATAAAGTGCTGATAAATATTTTAGCCTATAATAATATCCTACGGATCTATTTAGAAACCATGATATGTCTCTCCATCCCTTAAAGACTTTATAATTTTCAACAAATACGGGGTCATTATTACTTTTAGTCAATTCCTCAACAAATGCTCCATGAACTATAAATATATATGCAACAAGATAGAGAAGACACGTTATTGCCTCAACTACACCAAGAATAGTTAATGGTATAAATCCTCTCTTTAATAAGACAGGGCTTGTATAAGCAAATAATAATGGTATCATAAGACTGGTTAAAACAACTAAACTAGCTATAGCCAATAAAGTTTTTTCAGCTTCTGGCTCAACTGGATGTGCAAATCCCCATTTAGTTGCATGACCAGTCAATAGTATCCTATGAACCTGCCTACTTAGATACCTACTCGTAAATAACCAGATAAACCATCCGCCTAAAACAATAAATATAGTAGCCCATCCTTGGATTGTTTTAAATGTATAAAGCCATATGGACAGTGAGGTTAGGATTATTAAGAATACAATCATATCTATATTTATATGTTCGAGAAGTTCTTCAAAGAGATCCTTACGATCGCTTAGAAAAACAGATATAATACGATGTATTGAATGATATATCATAAAAGAAGCTGATAGATACAAAATCACAATGTAAAAGTAAAAACTCCATGGAACAGCTCCAATGATCATACGAGATATAATTAAACCTAAACTAAAATAACTTAAAGGGAGCATTAATCTAGGCCAAAGCCTATTGCAAACAATTTGAAGATATATAGTAAAGAATATCACTGAACAGAATAAAATAGGCCGGATATTCCATGGAATATCAGCAACTGTTACTATAAGGAATAATGTGATCGATGATATAATCACTATTTCAGCAATTCTACTAGCTATTTGACTTAATTTATACATCATAATGCTTTATCCCAATAACACTATTAATGCCCTAGTTTTACATTGTAATATCTAGACTAAAATACTCATCTGAACAATTATAATCACTAGATAAATGTCAACTATTAAATTAAGATATTCTTACATACTATTCATAGTTTTTTATATGCCTAGCTATATTTGGAAACTTAGTTACGAGCTCTTGATCTGCTGTATAAAGAAGTGTATTAAATTTCAGAGCCAATGCTATGTATGATGCATCATAAAGTGTTATATTTTCTTTTAAAGCCAATTTTATTGCAAGATCTTTTATATCGTTTTCCAGATTATAGGTTATGAAACCATACTTATTAAGCGATGATCCTATCTTTTTTAATTCATCAAGATTATAGACTCCACTATATCTTAAAGCATTAAGCACCTCATACTCTAATAAAGAAGGAACTATGATTTGGACCAACCCTCTTACATAATCGTTTCTTAATTTAATAGCATTATCACTATATTCCTCTATTAAATACCATTTTGCAACAACACTAGCATCAACAACTATCTTCTTCTCCATTTCCTAATAACCTCGGCCGAATTCCAACCTTGAGGGGCTTGCCTCCTTAATTCTTCGTTTATTAAAAAGGCTTCTAGAACATTCTTTTTCTTTTCTTCCATAAGCCTATCTATTATTGCTTTTCGGACTACTTCACTCCAATTAATATAACTGTATTTTTTCATAAGTTTTTTTATTTTGGGATCTATTCTGACAGTTATAGTAGACACCTATAAACACACCGCGTAATAATATGTTACTACAGTATTAATATGTTACTACTTTTCCTACTTTTAATTACTGCTCTCTAATTATCTTAAGCATGAGTTCTTTAACATTAACAATGTCAATAACTCCCTTATCGCTAGACCCTATTGTTCCCTCAGGATCATATATGGTGAATACTCCATACCAATCATGGACCGCGTCATCAGGTCCTTTATCGTTTTCCTCAAGATATGGTGACTCCCATCCGACGGTACCAGCTGCTCTCCAATTAAGATCATCTATATACAGAAACATATCAGGTGCATCACCTTTAACAATAGGATATAGTTCGCCCGGAGTATAGACTAAGTTTTTCCATGGTTCTCCACTTGGTCCTTTAATCTTCCTTAACTCCTCCTTAAGTTCCATTATTAAATCTAATGCCTTATCCGGAGGTACTATGCCTCTTGGTTCTCTACCTTTAATATTAATGAATATTCTTGAATAATAGCCTCCCCATCCCCATGCCTTTGTATGTTCCCAGTCAACAAGTTCAGGCTTTAGATCTGTACAGGGTTTTTCAGGTTTTTCCTTGAACTTTAAATAGCCTTTTTCTTCAAGCCATTGATTTATAGCAAATGCTCCTTTCATAGCCTTTACACCATGATCCGATACTACAAAGATCAGTGTATCCTTCGGCACATTACTTAACAGATCTCCTATGAGCTTATCGATTAATTTATAATATTCTGGTATAACGTGTTCGTATTTATTGCCAGGTTCATACTTTGGATGCTCCTTATCCCAATATTTCCAAAACGCATGGTGAACACGATCAACTCCTATTTCTACAAACCATAGGAAATCCCACTTCTTATTCTTAACTAGATAGTTGAGTACATTGAAATGCTGTATTGTCATTTCCCATAATTCCTTAATGATACGATCCTTTTCCTCACTACGATATAATACATCAAATTTGTATGGTCCATAAAGTTTTTCAATTTCAGTTTTTAAACCCGGGGGCCAAGTATATTGCTTAGTATGATCAGGTGTTATAAAGTCACTTATAAGATAACCTCGAATAGGCTTGGGAGGATAACTAGGAGGTACGCCGACAACTATACTCCAATACCCCATTTTAGCCAAATCAATCCATATAGGTGGTTCTCTTATAAACCTTGAATTAGCGATATAAATTTCTCCATAACTACCTGGTTTCCTATGTCTAAAACCATAGAGACCAAGTTCTCCCGGAGTTTTACCAGTCGCCATAACAGCCCATGCAGGTATAGTTATTGGCGGATGGCTTGACTTAAGAATATATCTAGCCCCGTGATCAATTATTTCCCCGAGAACGTTTAATTCATCTTTAAACTCTTTATAAAGTAGTCTAGGCGGTGCACAGTCAAGCCCTATTACAATTGTTTTCCTCATTCCTATCCCATCATAATACCTATTCTAAGTCTATGTAAAGTATAAGGGTATAAAATATAGGTTCCCACGAAATACGTAATTGATGAATATATATTCTAGGGATCTATATTGAATCTTGTAGAGATATAGTTCATGATCTTTTCTATATTCTCCTGGACACTATATAGTACTGTATTAACAATTATATCAGGGTTCTCCGGCGGTTCGTAGGGATCGCTTATACCAGTAAAGTGTTTTATTTCTCCTCGTAATGCCTTCTTATATAAACCTTTAGGATCACGTCTTATACATTCTTCTAATGGACACTGTACATAGATTTCTACAAATGGAGCTTCTTCTTCAATAATTTCCCTAATCATTCTCCTAACTTCACGATATGGTGATACAAAACTACATAGTACAATAACTCCATTCCTAGCTAGTAAACGTGCAACCCATGCAATCCTGTGTAGATGTATTCTCCTCTCTTCTCTAGTAAAGCCTGCACCAAGGCTTATTGTTTTACGGGCCCAATCACCATCAATAACTTCTACACGAAAACCCTTCTCTCTAAGCTTCTCAGCAACGCCTTTAGCTAATGTAGTCTTACCACTACCAGGTAAACCAGTAAACCATACAACAAATCCCTTATCAAGACATTTCAAGCCTGTCAATCCTCCATTTACTTGATTCCACTATAGGATAACTTTCCAGCTTGTTAATAAAATATTTTAGAATGAGAAGAGGCGTACTACATGGGGATTAAAATCCTATCGATAGGTGTAAGATAACATACCAATAGTATCATACTGAGAGTATTATAGTATAATGTCCTTGGCTAAGGAAATTCCTCATTAAAAATTGAAGATAATGCTATGTAGTAGAGGAGGGATCGAAACTTTTACATAAGATATTAAGATACTAAATGCAATCAGGAATTGGTTCGAGACTTTATAAGTAATTATATTCTTTGCATGTATTCTATATAGTCTACGTGAACCGTCTATAATATATATAGACAGCATTTATATACTTGCTAGCCTAAGAAGTTAGTAGGGTAATATGTATGTCAACAACTGTTTTAAGCATTAGGATCAGAAGGGATCTCAAAGAGAAGATGGAGAAGTACAAAAACATTAATTGGAGAGAAGAAATTGAGCAATTCATAGAGACTAAGATACGTGAGCTTGAGAAACACGCTATCTTGGATGAAATTAAAGAGCTATTAAAGGACTTACCTTTATCTACAGTACCTGCTTGGAAACTTATTAGAGAAGATCGGGAAAATAGGTGATATTGGTGAAATATGTTATTGACTCTACTGTTTTCGCTAGTATTATAACTAAGGATGAATTCCATGAGATTGCAGATAAGTTTCTCCGTAGCCATTCTTCTTCAATGCTTGTGACAATAGATTTAACATATATTGAGGTAGCTAATGCTCTCTGGAAACACGTTTATATATTGAAGAGGATACCATACGATGAATATAGATATTTAAAGAATATGCTCACGACTATTATTGACAAGTGCGTTTCCAAGGTCTATCCGTCAAAAAATTATCTTAGTGACGCCTTCGAATTCTCAGTTAAAAATGGCATACCCATATACGATTCCCTATTTATTGTAGTAGCCATTAATCATGGAGGTAAATTAGTAACTTTTGATAGCAAATTGCTGAGAAGACTAAGAAGCCTTGGATTAGATGAGATAATCTATAGTTTCTAGACAGCCATAGAAAAATTTATTAATTATATATAATTAAATGGTTACTATAGGTGTTTTATAGTGGAAGAGCGCCGGGGAAAATATACTACTGTTTCTATACCCGTTACTCTCTATAATCGTATTAAGAAACTCATAGAAGGCACAGGATTTACCAGTGTTTCACAGTACGTAACCTATGTATTAAGGGAAGTTGTAGCTGCTCATGAAGAGGCTCGTTATGAGGAGCCGTTTTCTGAAGAGGATAAGAGGAGGATTATTGAGAAGCTAAGGA
>CAZVWZ010000016.1:0-17660 GCA_964631195.1 uncultured Desulfurococcaceae archaeon | reverse complement strand
TATTGACTGGTATTTACATTTCTATATACTCTATTCCACGAAGCATATTTCGAGGCTCTAGGAAGAAAAGTTTACTCCTAGGACTACAGGTATCTATTCCGCCAAGTCTATTCGCTTTATTCTTGACAATATTATTTGGTTATTTCGGAGATCTATATGTTTTTAGATGTTCAGCGGAGCTGTACGGTATAAAGGTAATTAATCCTAATACCTATGTAATAGAATCACTAATGAGTGTAGGGGTATTTGGTTTACTAATCAATATTATCTGGTATTTAACTTATTCATGGTTCTTAGAATACATTTATTTAAAATATCATTAATATGGGAAATCCTTCATAAAACTCTTGAACCTCATTATAATAATTATTTAATATTTTAGTTAACATTCCAATACTTAAGAGGGGTCGAAGGTATGGAGGAAGAGCCTAAGTTATTTGTGGATACTCTTCTTAAATACTTTAAATCACGCGGTTCAATTATACTTGGATTCATGGAGGCTTCTAAACAAAATAATATTAAAATAGAATTTCATGGACTCTACCATTACTTTAGGAGTAATGGTAAATATACTAGATTCATGGACCTCTATAGAAGTCTTAGAGAAAAATATGGAGATCGTTTAAATATTTATGGGTATGAAGTTATTTTGAAGGACGAATATATAATTGTTCCTAAAAACCTTATAAGATGCCTTTTAGACCTCAAATAATTATTTGAGATTGAGATAGTAGAGTTGTGGTAGAGATTCGATGGTAAGTAAGAGTAAATGGCTATTTATGCTACCAGAAGGTGCTAGAGAATATGAAGTAGCGAGTTATTGTAAGTCTTGTAAAGAAGAAAGTAGAGAACTTGGTAGGCCTTCTCCTAAGGCCATGGATTGCTGGAAAATTATTGTTGTGACGAATACTGAATATAAGGATCTAGCGATCGGTCTTGTCAGAGACTACGTTAATGTGTATAAAGAGTGTTGGGCCCAATATAGAGTTTTAGAGGATAGGTTCATTCTCTTGATTAACTGCCGTGGATGGAGGAATATGTGGGATCTTAGGAATATGCTTATAGATGATTTAATGAAGCAGGGCGTCATTGATAAACCCTATCTGCCATATAGGAGGGCTGGTGGATACTACGATAGCAACTTTGGACCTTGGAGGCTATGGGCTAGAGATTATTACCCTAATAGGCTGCCTATAACTGATATAGTTCATGCTAGATCTATTTGCCCATTTGATGGAGCTATTATGGAGTTTACTGGTAAGGGTCTTAAGTGTGGACTTTGTGGGTTATTTGTACCTGAGACATTATTGTATGAGGCTGTAGAGAATGGTATTGCAGAATATGTTCCTAAGCAAGGCTTTTATAGGGATAAAGTATTTATATTGAGGTATGTGGGAAGTGATCGCTTTATAGTTGAGCCTAAGAAAGGTTAGCGTGGTTACAAGAAGTTGAAGATTAGTAGGGTTAGGTACTATCTTGGTTTAGTACTCATTCTCCTTGGCTCATCATTTATTGCACCAGCTATAGTTTCATTAATTTATATGGAGGACTTCACTATAGATTATCTTATTACTGCATTTATTATTGCAATACTAGGCTTTCTACTTTGGAGAAATAGTGTTCGCGAAGAGATATCGTATGCCGATTCTCTATATATAGCTGTTGTATCCTTCTTACTCCCAGCATTAGCTAATACTCTTGTAATGATAGTAAACGGATTTGATCCGTGGGATTCATTATTTGAGAGTGTCTCAGGGATAACAACTACTGGATTATCAATGTTTACTACAGAAGAGCTTCCAAAAACAATTATTTTTGTAAGAGCATGGCTACAGTGGATTGGTGGTGTTGGCATAGTTATTATGACTATAGGTTTTCTACTAAAGCCAGGTACCGTTGCTTATCAGTTATTTGCTACACACTTGCGTAAGGAGGCTTATATGCCAAGCGTTAAAATAATTGCAAGAGCAGTTCTTGGACTCTATGGTGTATTGACTCTAATGGCTTTTATTACCTACAAATTATCTGGATTAGACTTTTATGATGCAATAGTCTATGCATTAACAACTACTTCAACAGGTGGATTTACAGCTACAAATATATTTCCAAAGGCGATTATCTGGCCAGCTATAATATTTATGTTCTTGAGCGCACAAAGCTTTACAAGATATTATCTTATTATAAGATTTAGGAGACTTAGTTACTTATTAAAATCTATACAGATAAGAAGTTTTATAATACTAAATATAATAGGTTTTATACTATTTTATTTAGCTCTATCATGGTCGGGCATGATGGTTTCATATACTGATACATTATTCAATACATTATCTGCATTATCTACAACAGGCTATGCAACAATTGACATGACTAGCTTACCTGACTCAGGCAAGTATATCTTGATTATACTGATGCTTGTAGGGGCAGGAATGGGATCAACTGGTGGAGGTATAAAGCAATATAGATTAATTATTTTATTCAAGGAACTACATAGGCGTTTGAGAAAAGCATATTCCCCTCCAGAACAGGTTGAAGTAGTTAAGATTGAGGATAAGCCGATAAACGATGAAGAAATATATAGTCATTTACTTGTTATAAACCTATACATTATAGCATTAATTATATCACTAATCATATTTCTACTATCAGGATACGAATTCATGGACAGTCTATTCAATATATCATCAGCATTGGGTACAGTTGGCCTACAAACATCTTTATTAAACAATTCAATCGAGTGGTATCTTAAACTCGTCATATCAATAGATATGTTTCTTGGAAGACTAGAAGTAGTAACCGTAATGGCCATTATATCCCATATGATAGACAAGTTAAGAGGCTAAATACATCACTAAGTCTATTTCTACTCTTCAAATTTGTATCAATATAAATGGTAAGAGTAGTTGAGTTTAAGTTACTTCTAAATACATACTTTTTCAAAGTATCTTTATCAGTCGATATAAAATAATATACCAACTAATATACACACAAGAATTCTCCTCTAATTTCATTTATTAGTCTTCGAAGCTTTTCAAACTCCTTAAGTGTTTCAAGGCCTAATACATGTTTTTCAACAATATTAATTATGTGGCACATTTCAAGACTTGTTATATCTCCTATAGTTCCAGCACGTTTTATTTTATGAAGTAGTGCAATTAATTGATCTAGTGCGTAGCCAAGTATACTTCTCTTTGCTTTTAAAGCTTTTAATGTATCAATGACTGGTTCAATGAATAGATCCTCTATTCCTTCAGATGGGAGTCTTTCCTCCATATATCTTAGGGAAATTGCACGGTAATACCTTATGAATGATCGTGTAATTCGTTCTTTCCTATTCCTTACTAGCCAGATCATAAAATTCTTCATAAGGCCTTTTAATAGATAGATGCCGGGTAAATACGTTCCTTCATAGACAATAGTTTTAAGTAGATCACGTAATTTATGATACGTGTCAGGATAGAGTTTTAGTTTCTCCACATCCCTAGTGTTTTCATAGATCATTTTAAGTATATTATTAATAGCCTTCTCCTCTGGATATGCTTCAACCATGACAAGTCTTAGAACATGTAGAGAAGCAGCTATAAACTCCTCTACTGTACCACTTGCCTTACGAAGTGTACGGACTACGTTTTCAGGACTCATT
Organism: uncultured Desulfurococcaceae archaeon; assembly: GCA_964631195.1. Lineage (GTDB taxonomy): Archaea > Thermoproteota > Thermoprotei_A > Sulfolobales > Desulfurococcaceae > CAZHDB01. The sequence goes on along the minus strand of CAZVWZ010000016.1, from coordinate 14,017 downwards.
GTCATTAAATCCCTTATATAATGGATTATTGGAGGCAAAAATAAGAGAGCTACTGATAATTCAATCATGAATGCATGATACGCATATATTGTTTTCTCTAAAGACATGGTTATTGCTGTAACAATAGTTATTACTCCGAGTATCGTAAATGGATAGATTACTCTATTCAGGAATAGTCTAACAAGAATATAGCCATATCTAGACTGCATATAGATGACCCATATAGTAAATGGCACAGCTATTATAGCTGCATAGGCTTGTATAATAGCGCTTCCAAAGTATAAAATTGCCCATTCAAAATATTCAGGCCTTTGATCATAACCTGTAACATGAAACACATAGACCAGCATTATTATAATTAAAAGTATTAATCCATAGGTAATTAATGTATATTTATGAACATGTTCCCAAACCACTGATACCCTGAAATATGCTTTTTCAAGACAGTTCTAAAGCACATTATTCTGGTATGTAAATATGCTTATTAAATATGCATGATTAACTATAATATAGATTTGGTAATGGTGATGACATCTTGGCTCAAGAAATCCGTTTTAATCCTATAGGAGTAGTTCATACTGATGCCACTATCGAGGAAATCAAGAACTCTTATTTCGGTGTTAAAGGAGTTATCGAGATCTTTCCAGAATATGAGGAAGGACTTGATGGAATAGATGGTTTTTCCCATATCATTGTTATAGCATATCTTCATCTAACTAGGCCTGAACATAGAAAAGTATTGAAGGTTAGACATAGAAGGTTAAGGAGATTCGGTATAAAAATAGATGATCTTCCAGAGGTAGGTGTATTTTGTACAGACTCGCCACATAGACCTAATCCTATAGCATTATCTATTGTCCGCTTAATTAATAGAAGAGACAGGTTCCTCTATGTAGATGGCCTCGATCTATTTGATGGAACACCTGTCTTAGACATAAAGGCATACACGCCGGATAGATGCATCCAGGAAATAACTATGCCAAATTGGTTCGATATAATCAAGGAAAGAGTAAAAGCTGTATTTGGAGAGGTTAAATGGGTTTAACCTGGGATTTTAGCAATGTATGCGATTATATATGATTTTGATGGTACTTTAGTTGATAGCTACTCTTGTTTGCCAGCAATATATATGAAATTGGCGTATGAATTTGGGATTGATGATAGAGAATTGTTTGTTGAGTCTATGCTGATGTTCGAAGATCTAATGGATTATTATGGCATATGGGATCGTAGAATATGGTGGGATTTCTTATTGAAAAACTCTGCAGTGTTTAAGAATATTGATAGAGAGAAACTTATCGATAAATACTGGTTTTTAAGAATAGAATATACCAAATTTATGGATAAAGTTTTAGATGTTCTTGATAAACTGAAAAACATGAATTTCGATCTCTATATGGTATCTGGTTCTGATGACACTATTGAAAGAAAAATAGATCGAATTAGAAAAAGCGGGTTAAATAAGTATTTTGAAGATATAATTATTTACGGACCATATAGTGATTTTAAGAATATTAAAGATGCCATAGAATATATTATTAATAATACTTCCTTAGGAAAATACTTCTATATTGATGACAAAGTAATTAATTTGAATAAGCTTATAGATATTGATATGGTCTTAATTAGATACTATTTTAGGCCACCGTATCCAAGAGCTTTTGCATGGACAAGCAGGTCTATTAGAGAATATATTGTTGTATACAGTCATACGGAACTAGTTAGGTTTTTAGAGAAGTATTTGGGTATTGTAGATTAGGTGAATAGATATTGAAGATAGTTATTATTGGCGCATCTAATGTGGGTATTTTGTTAGCTCAGCAATTAATTGCTGAAGGACATGGCGTATCTATTATTGAATCTAACTATGATCTTGCTAAGAAGATAGCTGGTGAACTTGATTGCGCTGTATTACATGGAGATCCCGTGTCTCCTAGGGTTCTCGGAGATGCCGAAGTTAATAAAGCTGACTACGTAGTTGTAGTTACTGGCAATGACAAAGATAATCTACTTGCTGCAATTAATGCACGCGGCCTAGGCGCAAGAAATATCATAGTTGTTATAGAAAACGAGGATTATCATAAACTAGCAGTTAGTCTAGGCTTCTTCAATGTAGTCTCATTAACGAGGCTGGCTGTTATACAGATACATGCATTGCTTAAGGGTATGAATATAGCTAATCTGAGCACTATATTACGTGGAGACGCTATATTCTATGTAGCTATTGTACCAGATAGAATGAATGGTATAAAAATTAAGGATATGCGTTTGCCATCTGACTCTTTAATTGTGGCTATTTACCGAGGCGAAGAACTAATATTTCCAAAGGATGATTTAGAGATTAAAACAGGAGATGAGATAGTTATATTTACTCGAAGACAGACAATTGATGAACTAAAGAAAATATTCAAGCATTAAAATTGATACCTATTTCTATTCTACTATAATTAGATATGTTTTCATAGCATCGACTTATCATCGGTTCTTAAGCAATATAAGAATACCTTGTGTCTAAAGGATCTATTTAAATCACGTAATGAAATCCTTTTAGAGCCTTTTTGAAATATATTAATATACCACGTCTAATGTATCCTATAGACATGGAAAGGGATCACCGGAGGCTGGAGAATTGGCGGAAAACTTAAAAGAATTGTTTTCTCCTGAAAGTGTGGCTGTTATAGGTGCTTCTAGGCACCCGGGTAAAATAGGATATACTATTTTAAGGAATATAATAGAATATGGCTATAAAGGAAAGATCTATCCGATAAATCCTAAAGCTACTGAAATACTTGGATTAAAAGCGTATCCATCGGTCCTTAATGTACCAGATAGAATTGATATGGCTATTGTAGCTGTTCCAGTAAAGATCGTTCCAAGAGTTGCAGAAGACTGTGGTAAGAAAGGAGTTAAAGTTCTTGTAGTTATAACATCTGGTTTCGGAGAAGTAGGTAATACTGAAGCCGAGCAGGAATTAATTAAGATAGCTAGAGAATATGGTATGAGAATTCTTGGTCCAAATATATTTGGGTTAGCATATACGCCTGCAAAACTGAATGCAACATTTGGTCCTAAGGATATACGTGAAGGAAATATAGCTTTCATAACCCAAAGTGGCGCATTAGGCATTGCCTTGATGGGATGGACTGTTATGGAGGAAATAGGCCTTAGCGCATTAATAAGTATGGGTAATATGATAGATATTGATGTCATAGAGGTATCCAAGTATTTAGCTGATGATCCTCATACTAGAGTCATAACTATTTATCTAGAGGGGTTAAAGTCAAATACTGGTAAGAAGTTTATGGAGATCATGAAAGAGGTGACCAAGAAAAAACCCGTTATCATTATAAAGGCTGGCAGAAGTAGACGAGGAGCTGCTGCAGCAGCTAGTCATACTGGCAGTCTCGCCGGAATGGATCATGTATATAATGCCGCGTTTAAACAAACTGGTGTATTGAGGGCTAAAACTGTTGAGGAAATGTTTGATTGGGCACGAGCCTTTGCTAATCAACCAGTTCCCAGAGGGGATAGAACTATTATCATAACAAACGGTGGAGGTGTTGGTGTATTAGCTACTGATGCGGCTGAAGAATATGGTGTTAATCTTATTGCTCCAAGCATTGAACTTAAAGATAGATTTCATCGCATAATGCCATGGTTCGGAAGCCCTAAGAACCCGATTGACTTAACAGGGCAGGCAGGTGTTGAAAACTACATTAAAGCTCTACAGATAGCGTTTGATTCACCTGAAATAGACAATATAGTTGTACTTTATTGTAGAACAGCAATACTAGATCCAAGAGAGCTTGCCAAAGGACTTGTTGATACAATAAAGCTGTATAAAGGATCAAGTAAACCCGTAGTTGTCGGAATGGTAGGAGGCATAGATACCTTTGAGGCTATGAAAATACTTAATAAAAATGGTGTACCAGCATATCCAAGTCCAGAGAGAGCTGTTTCATCATTAGCTGCAATGATCAAGTACTCTAAATATTTAAGGAAAACTTAAGCCCAGACCAATATTGTTTACTAAGATGCTTATAATTTCTTTAATAAATTATTAATTCCAAACACTATCATAATTATCATTATTCTATAATAGGATTTATTTTAAAAGAATAAAGATCTTATACTTATGTTTTAATAATGCCTATTATTACTTTGATCTCGTCTCCGCCCCAAAACTCTATTTCGCCTGGAGATTCATGTATTACTTCTCCATTTGACTTATCAATTACTTTTAGCCTAGCCATCAGCGGCATCTCCTCTATCTTAACACTTATAATACATTCTCTAGCTTTAGGCACACATTTTCTAGATCCAAATTTGTTTAGAAGTTCAATTATATATTCGTCAGGTATACCTGTAAACTTTATTGTTTCACTAGTAGGATGCTTGAAATATTCTTTAGGAATAACTCCAGGTTCTCCAAATGGGGGTATCCATCCTAATACAGCTTCGGCAAATGCATAGCGGTTATAGTGATAATATTTAATCCTATGATAGCCTGCTTCTAAGGTTAATGGTTCACTAACATACGTTGAAGGGGGTTGATCTCTCCATGCATCAATTATAAGCTGGTCATCTATCCAAAGCCTAGAACCGTCATCTGTTGTAAGATAGAATCTATACTCGCCAGTTCTTGGAATATATATGAGGCCTAGCCATCGAACAGCAAAGAATTCACTAGGAACTCCAGGTGCAGGATTATCCCACCATACAAAGTTGATCCATGGATGAATCTCTTCTCTAATAGGCCTTAGGGCCTCCAAATCCTCAGGAGGTTTTTCTCCATGCCATGTATAGAAGCTTGCACGAATGCCCTCCTTGAGCCCGCTCTTTACCTTATATATTATAACATTTGGTTTCTCCATAAACTTACACCATATAAAGTTGCTATATTCGATAATATATTTGAGTATTCAAATATTTTAAGAATACGTTAATTGTTTAATAGAATATTTTTATAAGGGTCTAGCCATTAAATAAGCATCTTCTCCATCAAGATAGTAATGGGCTAGAACCCTGATAATTTCATATCCTAATTTCTTATATAGTTTAATAGCTGGCTCATTAGATATACGTACTTCGAGATAAGTCTCTCTACATCCATACTCTTTAACTCCAGCATTCATGGCATATGCCATAAGAATATATCCAAGTCCTTTTCTTCTATGACTCGGCAATACAGCGATACTCACTATATGGAGACTTTTAATAATAAATTTCCTGAAAAACCCTGGTTTCCACTCAATACGCGGCATAACATATCCTACAACATGGTCTTCTTTGGTTGTTGCTACAAAGAATACCTTATTATATCTCTTTAATAGATCCTCGAAGAAATATACCGGGTAGTTTTCCGGGAGACAGGTTCTATTTATGTGTACTATGGATGGTATGTCTTTCATTTCAGCATTTCTTATCCTATAGCCTATAGCCTTTTCAACTAGTAACTTTTCGGAGTACTCCAAGATCTTTTCTATAGATGGCCTAGTATTAAACACCATATTTGTAATCCTCATATATTTTAAACTAGGAATACCATTACTATTTGTAGAGATAAAACTTTATCCATAATAGCTTATGTGGTGATTGCATAACTTGGCTGAGCTCCCGAAAAGATATGAATATACTCCATTAGCTGATAAGAGAATTGTTGTTGGATTAACTGGGGGAGTAGCTATATATAGAACCCTAGATTTTGTCAGGAAATTAATTAGGCTTGGAGCAGAGGTTATTACTGTATTTACACCAAAGGCTATGAAGTTTATTAATCCAATTCTATTTGAGTGGGCTACACAACAAAAACCAATAACCGAGTTAACTGGTAAGGCAGAACATATTTTCTTGTCTAAAGAATGGGATGCTATGGTTATTGCTCCCACGACACTAAATACTATGGCTAAGATCGCATCTGGTATTGGTGATAATGCTGTGACATTAACTGCTATAGCATTTCTTGGAGCAGGTAAGCCTGTATTATTTGTACCCTCAATGAACCTTAACTTATATAACACTCCCCAATATAGGGAAATAGTTGAAAAATTATATGATTATGGAGCTACAGTTTTACCACCACTAATTAGCGAAGGAAAGGCTAAGTATCCGCCAATAGAGGATCTTGTTTATTGCATTGATGCCCTAATTTCCCGAGGAAGAGATATGGCTGGCTACAACGTCCTTGTCACTGCTGGACCTACTCGAGAATACATTGATCCTGTGAGGATCATAACTAATCCAAGTAGCGGATTAATGGGTATTTACATAGCACGTGAAATAACTTGTAGAGGAGGATATGTAACTTTAGTCCACGGCCCATTAAGACATAGTCCACCATATCTAGCGAAAACAAAGCCTGTAGAAACAACTATGGAGATGGCTGAAGCTGTTAAAGAAATTAGTCAACAAGAAAAATTTGATGTAGCCATATTTGCTGCTGCTCCGGCAGACTACAGGCCTATACAAAAAGCTCCTAAAAAGATATCGTCGAGAATCGGTGATATTACTGTTAAGTTTAGGCCTACTGTCAAGGTAATTAAAGCGCTAAAGCAGAGGCCGAAAGTCATAGTAGCATTTGCAGCTGAAACAGTGACTAGCAATGATGAACTTATTAAGAAAGCACTTGAGAAGCTTAAGGACTATAATGCTGATCTCGTTATAGCCAATAAAGTAGGGGTTAAGGGACGTGGATTTGCTTCGGATTATATAGAAGCTTGTCTCGTAACTAGTGAGGGAACCGAGTGTTTGGGAGTTATTCATAAAGCATTGCTTGCTAGGAGAATCATAGATTGGGTGTCGCATAGACTTGAAGAGAGTAAGGATTAAAGTACCATTGCATATAACAGGTTTTTGGAAACCAGTATATACACGTGATCCGCTTACAACTGGAAGTTTAGGAGCAGGTTTAAACATAGATTCCTATCTAGTTGCAGACGTAATGAAAAGCTCTAGATCAACCTTGTTTCTAAATGATAGGGAGATCAATATTCCTACGGTTGAGAGGGTATTTAAATATCTTGAAGGCCCTGTTATCATTAAAGCTTATACAAATGCTATACTTGGAGCAGGATATGGATTAAGTGCTGCTCTAGCTTTAGCTGCTTCCATAGGAGTTACGATAGTATATGGTATGAAAATAAATCTTGAAAAAGCAGCATCTATAGCCCATATAGCCGAGGTAGAGGAGGCAACAGGGCTTGGAGACGTAATAGCAATGTATTATGGAGGATTTGAAATACGTATAAAACCTGGGCCTCCAGGAGTAGGAGAGATCATAAAAATACCATATGATCCCTCTATAAGAATAATTACATTAATTCTCGGAAAATATGATACACCGTCAATGTTGAAACGTTATGGTATAAAGCAGTATATTATGGCTGAAAATTGTCTTAAACAACTATTATCATATCCTGATCTACAATATTTCTTAGAACTTTCAAGAACCTTTACTAAAACTTTCTTCAATTATAATGAGGTGGAGAAGATAATTGATCCAATAAAGAAATATCTTATAGGATATTATTTAAAGAAGAGAGTTTTAGTAATAGCTGTTGAAAAGGAACAAATAAATGATATTATAGAATATTTAAGACATAAAAAGATAAGACATATTGTTTCATCAATAAGTTCTAATGGCATATCTTTAGAGGAATATCCATTAAATTAGTTGATGACATGATATTTTTCCTAGAAAATAACCTTGTAGATCTATTTGTATGGAATCACTGTATGTCATTAATAGTATTCATAAATGGATGTCAAAATTATATTAATCACAACCAGTATAAAGAGAATTTACCAGTGGCCGCCCTTGAAGTAAATTAATGTGTATTGATGTAGAGGCGCGTATGATAATGTATCATGTATTCATCGGATTTGGAATTTTATTCCTCCTTTATATTCTACTGATTAAGGAATATTTTCATAGAACTGTTGCAGCTGGATTAACAGCAGCTTTAACACTAGTTGTTTTAATTCTCCTAGGTAGACGTACATATATGGAGGTTTTAGAGGGTATAGATGTAGACACCATTATATTATTGATGGCTATGATGACCATGGTAACTATAATGGCTGAGGCCAATATTTTCACATACTTGGCTATCAAGATCATAAAAAAGACACATAAGAACCCATTTTTACTAATGACCATACTCTGTCTGTCAACCGGGATTATTTCAGGATTTATAGATAATGTGACAACAGTTATCCTCATGGCTCCAATAATTATTAATATTGCCAAGAGAATACGGATCGATCCAAGGCCTCTTCTAGTAGCCATTATACTTGAATCAAATATTGGTGGAACCGCCACTCTCATCGGCGATCCTCCGAACATATTGATTGGAACATTTGCCGATCTAGGTTTCAATGACTTCATAGTTAATCTGGGGCCTATTGTTGCAATTGATATGATCGTTACATTAGCTATTCTAAAGTTTATTTTTAAGGACTGGTTTACTATGTGGAAACATAGAATTAGATATTTTGCTATTGACGAAACAATAGAAATTAATAGACCCCTAATGTACAAATCCTTAATTATATTCTCAATAACTATAACACTATTTTTCCTTGAAGATACTTTAGGATATCCTCCGGCTATTCCTGCACTCATTGGCGCCGGATTATTACTTGCTACAGCTAGTAGGGAAGTGACAATACATAGAGCTTTAGAAGGCGTAGAATGGACAACATTAGTATTCTTTATATTCATGTTCATTATTATAAGAGGTGTACAGATACTTGGAGTTATGGATTTTATAGCAGGCAATATTGCTTCTCTAAATATGCCTAAAGAGGCACTCATTATAGTGATTGTATGGGTTTCTGCAATATTTTCTGCCTTTGTAGACAATATACCGTTTGTCATGTCAATGATCCCTGTTATCCAGAAACTCAACATGACTCTTGGAATAGCAGGACCTGTTCTATACTGGGCTCTGAGCCTTGGAGGCTGTCTAGGAGGAAATGGTACCTTGGTAGGTGCAAGCGCTAATATAGTTGTAGCAAGTGTTGCTGAAAAACATGGCTACGATATTTCATTTAAGTATTTTCTAGGAAAAGGAATGCCTATAATGATTGTAACTGTTGGTTTAGCGACAATATATTTACTCCTATTTTATTAAATTAGTTATGGAGGGAAATGATTTGAAAATAATGATATGTAGTGTTAAAAGCGATATAGTTTATCATATGACCAAGTTTCTAACATACTTATTCCCATCTTCGGAATACTACATAGTTTCTCTTATTAGAACAATGAAGCATCGTGTTATGATGACTAGACTGTATAGGAAGACTGTAGAGAAAACTTTAACTGAAGCACAGGATGTAGTTGAAGCTACTTTAAGAAGAAATGGAGTTACAAACATTACCAGAGATCTCATATACGGTAATAAAGTTCAAGATCTACTAAAGTATGCCGAGAAGCATGCAATAGACCTAATCGCTATTACGCCTAGAACCACTCATAGTCTTGATAGACTTGGTCGTTTTGCAGAGAAAATTATAAAAGAATCAAGAATACCCATACTGCTATATACATGGAAAACTGATCCAATAATTGCGAAAAAGCAAGTAATTAACATAGCCAAAATAGGTAATCCTCCCTTGAAAATACTAAATGAAATATCTAAGAATCATGACATAAAGATGACAACATTAAATAAAACGTTCTCTGCAGGCAATAGATTTCTAGAATTCGATATAATCTTTATTGATAAGGAAAGCTTTCTTAAAACATCGACTAAATATTTATGGATAGTAACAATAATTTACTAATTTATAAAACAGTTTATTTATATTTAAAACAAGCTTCTCTGCTGATTAACTTTATACTCTTTCCGTTGTTTAAGTTCCTCTCTTAATTGAGGAGCTAAATTATATACTCCTTCAGCTCTCTCTAGAAAGCCTTTCTCCACAAGATCAGCTAGCGCACGGGATATATGGATCTCAATAACCACATCATCAAATTCGGGAACCAGATCAGGATCCCTTAAAGCCTTTATTTGTTCACGTAACTCTATAATTGCCACTACTTCGCCTACACTTATGTATTTTATGAAGTAATCCATTACTAACTGATGGAGTTTCGGCAGTTTCTTTATATCTTTTAAACTAGGTAATTCTCTATCTTCGCCCAAGGCTCACACCTAATAGTACCATGTATTGTAATAGTTATGCTCTCTAACCATATATTCTTGGTTCATATATGCTTTACAAAAAATATTAAATGAACATGAATTACAGTTCGGACGCTTGTCCCTTAAACATATTTTTCTTCCATGAATCCATAATATATCGTCGAGAACACCTTTATCTATCCCTGCCAAATTAGCTACAAGACTATAAGCATAGCGTACAGTAAATCTAAGGAATATATCATCAGAATAAGATACTTCATGAAAACTCCTGATATAATCCCATAGCCTACCCCGAATCTGAACAAGACCCGTTCTATAAGCAATACGGGAAAGATGATTATCAACCGGTACTTCCATATTATGTGGGTCAACGGGGTCAAATAATCCTCTAGCTTGTAAGAACTTTATGAGAAGAAAGGACTTTTTCTCAACAGGATCTTCATACGCACGGAAAACCCTAAGAAGATCAAGCAATCCTTGTTCAATACCTCTTCCTCTAATCCTATTATTAGAAGCTTTAAGTAATTCAAGAAACTTACCATTGTAAAGTTTATCAAGTTTTAATCCCAGATCTCTCAGTAAGTAAGCCCTTATATCGGGATCAGGGACTTTAGCGTTATCTATATTGAAATATTTCTCTATATCATCTATTCCTATTCTAGACAAATTATATGCTGTATAGAATTCTGGATATTCATCTAGGATTCGTTTACCCAGTCTCCATAAAAGATCAGCTCCATGATAACATCTATCTTCTATACATGCTTCATATGGTTTACCAGGTCTACTGAGTCTATGATCGAGAGCCACCATAACTAGGAAGAACGTACCAACTTTCTCGGGATTCATTTCTTTGGATGGAAAGTATCTTTGATCAAATACATCTATTTTTTCAAGCTGATCGATATTTTTTCTTATAGTGTTAGCCATGGAAATTGCAATGTTATTGTCTATGATAACTTTCTTGAACAAGCCTTTCTCCCTGGACCAGTCTTTATACGAGTTGATAATTAAATCTATTTAATGTGTTCTATATTAAGTATATGATGGTGTGTTCTTATATTGGTAATTGGTTTCGTTAAGAAGAAAGTTATTGAGGATGAAGAAGTCAGGGTTCTTGGCTATGTTAGAGCTAATAATATCTATTCTACGAGGACATATGTAATTGGTTTCCTTGAGGTTTTCGGAGAAATTAGATCTAGTGAATTGTTTGTTAAAGGATGTATTAAAGCCAGGAAAATAATTGCTAATAAAATATTCTTGTTTTCTAGTTCACATTCAATATTACTTGATGTTAAGGGAGACTTTGTATTATTGAAGGGAAAAGATGGAGGGAAGATTAGTGTTAGTACATTAAGAGCTAAATATGCCGTTTTAGAATGGGCCTATATACATAACATTTATGCTGATAGGGCTAAGGTATATTCTGGAGTTGTATTTGACCGTATAAAACATATAGGTGAACTTATTGTTAGAGATCCATATATATCAATAAGACTTGAAAACATCAATAACATTGGTAGATTTAATCTTCAGTACAATATCTATAGACATACATCCTAGCAGAGACTATTTTCTCCCTAAGATCGATTAATGTTGTATAAGCTTTAAACTTAGTACTTGAGGATATGTCTTCAGAGCTACTAAATTCAATAATATATTTCATTAATTTATCGACCAAGTCTATGGCTTGTTCAAGTTCATTCATGAGTTCATTACAAGTATTCTTCAAGATTCTCCCCTCTCAGTCCCCCCGGGGGGTATTACTGTTGATAGACCTAGAAATCTCTATCTACTGATAAATTCTTAAAAACTCTGTAAAAATAGATCTGTTATTTAGAATCTGGGTTAGGGTGGGGGGAAATCTTTAAAATATACGGGGGGGTTTCTAGGTATAGGGGTGGGGGAAGATGAAAGGAGTACTTAGACTAGAGGGTATTGTGCCTAGGGGGGAGGAGAAAGTAGAAAAGCTAGTAGTAGGCCATCATTATTACGGAGAACTTTATGGCTGCAATCCAGAAAAACTAAGCGATCCAGTATATATTGAGAACATTATACGAGAAGCTGCCTGTATAGGCAATTTCACATTATTAGATGTTAAGGTCTGGAAGATTAGCCCTGGTATTAGCGCTATCGGTATAGTATTGGAAAGCCATATATCAATACATACATGGCCCGAATATGAGTTTGCAACTGTTGATGTCTATACATGTGGTGATAGAAGTAATCCTAGAGATGCTTTTATGTACATTGTTGAAGCATTAGAAGCTAAATATTATAATCTAAGATATAGTGATAGAAGCTATTAGATTTTATTAAAGGGTAACATTTCTTTGTCTAAGAAAATAGGTATTATTGGAGCCGGTCCAGCCGGTTTATCTGTTGCATCTCTTCTTCCCAGAGACTATGACGTATGGGTTTTTGAGGAACATAAAGACGTTGGTTTACCAAATCATTGTACAGGAATAGTTAGTTTAAATACTGCTCGTTTTTATGAAAAGATTGCTGGAAACAAGATCATTTCTAATAAATATCTAGGCGTACATATATATGCAGACAATAAATACCTAAATATCACTTCTCCTAGGCCAATGGTTTTTAGAGTAAATAGACCATTGCTTGAGAAGAAGTTGTATGATAATGTTTTAGCCAAGGGATTTAATGTAGTACTAAATAGTAGTGTAAAAAAGATTAGAAAAAATGGAAACAATGTAGTTACAGTACTAGATCAAGCTGAATACGTATTTGATAAAATAGTAGTAGCTGAAGGATCTAAGAGGAGGATAGCACATAGTCTAGGATGTAGGAAAACGGATTACATTTACGGTATCCAATATTTGGTTAGAGCCAAAGGAATAGATGCCAGTAGCTTCTATGTTTTATTTACTAAATTTATACCTGAATTCTTTTTGTGGCTTGTACCAATAGATAATGATATAGCATTACTTGGATACGGATATAAATACAGGCCATTCAGTCTTGACCTACTTAAGAATATTGTATGGAGAAAAATGAAAATAGCTATAGGAGAATGTATTGATTCTTTTGGCGGACCCATACCTATAGGAAACCCATGTAAACCCACTCATTTTAATGGTAAAATATACTTAATAGGCGATGCCCTACCATTTACAAAACCATTTAGTGGCGGAGGACTTTATGGAATATATTATCTTGCACCATATCTCGTTGAATCTATTACTTCAGAGGAACATGGAATATATGAAAAAATAGTTCATGATAAAAAGAGGTCATTACAAATCCCATACTTAATTAGGAATATATCATTAAAACTTGGCGGACAATATACTGCTGTAAAATATCTTATTGCCCTCGCTAAAGCAGGCCTAAAGATCGATCTTGAAAATTATGACATGCATGAAAGGATCTTCTTTAAATCTATACCAATCATGATCGGAGCTCCATGGCTACTAATTTCCTCTATAAGTAATGATAAATAATGTACGTAATATATCATGGAATTATTAGATGTATTACTTAGACAGAATATATTGTTTAAAGAAAAATTATTGTTTAAATACTCTAACTTTATTTGGAAAGAGTTTATTAAATAGTTTTACGACATTGTCAAATGAACATTCATATACACCGACAGCTTTTATAGATTGGCCGTTTTAAGCCGTATTGTAATATATCCTTTCTTTGTCCTAATAGTAAAGAACCCTGTTTTAGGCATAGTAATATCGATCATGTCTATGTCTTCTAATGAAACCGCGTATTTCTTATGTTTATCTAGGGCCTCCATAACCTTAGCCATGTCTTTAGGCCCATATTTTATATCGCCTGACCATAGAACACTGCCTGTTATTAGTGAATATAGGTAAATATTGGGGATCCGTGGGTAT
>CAZVWZ010000015.1:0-18682 GCA_964631195.1 uncultured Desulfurococcaceae archaeon | reverse complement strand
CCAAGGATCAAAGCTAAAGTAATTAGTGAAGGAGCTAATGGACCAACTACACCTGAGGCTGATAGAATACTACACGAGAAAGGCGTTGTTGTAATACCTGATATCTTAGCAAACGCTGGAGGAGTAACAATGAGCTGGATCGAGTGGAGCCATAATAGAATGGGTTGCTTCTTAACAGAAGAGGAAGCATTAAACCGTCTAGATAGTATAATGACTAGAAACTTCCACCGTGTATTTGATGAATGGCAGAGAAAATACAGCGAGTATCCAATGAGAGCAGCAGCTTACGTAATTGCTATAGATCGCGTTGTACGTGCTATGAAGCTCCGTGGATGGATTTAAAGAAGCTTTTTCCTCTTATAAACTATATTACCATTTTTATCCCTTATCTCAATAACTCTATGAAATGGAATGTATTCCCCACCAGTAATTATATATCCATGTCTTATATCATCTATTTCTTCTCCATAAATAGGCTTAAGATCCTCGACTCCCTCCAAAGAACGGTGCCTTATATAGACTATATACTTACTTTTATCACTACCCCACATGATTTTTCTTAACCATTTCTCAATATCTCCTCTTCTACGTCCCAAATTCATCTTACACCTATATACCTAGATCAGTAATCCTTATAGTCTGCACACCTTATATCTAATCATGATAATTTCTAAGAGGTGTATTGTTCATGGCTAGTGATAGAACTATTGGTAGCCTATTCATAGCTATAGCTACTATAGGAATCATAATTTATTTCTGGTTACTCTTTATAGCGCCTCAAATATATCCCAGTATCGACTGGATCGTTATTAAGATAACTGCGTTCATAGCAGTAGCATTAATCTTAGGCATTATAGGGTATATAGGGTATACACTGATTACAACACCTCCTCCTATGCCTCCAGAAGAATTGGAAAAGATGCTTAAGGAGGAAGAAGAAAGAATTAAAAGAGAACTAGAAAAAGAGGCCAAGGAAGCTACTGTATAAATATAGCTATAAACTTACCATATTACACCGTAATCATCAGTATGATCTATATGTTAATCTATATGTAATAGACTTTAATATATTAAATGCCTCATCAGTTATTAATCCTCTATTCACATCAATAATCTTGATTGATTCCTCATAGAATTTCTTAATTAGTTCTTCATTATATTTTAAGCTACCTGTCTCCTTTACAATATCTTGAACCATCATTATATCGTTAACAGTAATTTCTTCACGTTTTAATTCATCATATATTTTCTTTAAGAATCTCCTATCTTCATCACTGCCTAATTCATAGGCTTTTATTACAAGAAGTGTCTTCTTCTTTTCTCTAACATCACTACCCATAGGCTTTCCTGTAATCTTTGGATCACCATAAAGGCCTATGATATCATCTCTCAACTGAAATGCTATGCCTGCCGGCTTTGAATACATGGAATATACTTCAAGTAATTTTTGATCACGGGGATCAGCAGCTATTACCCCTAAATGAAGAGGTAATTCAACAGTATATGATGCTGTTTTTAATTCATGGATCTTTAATATATCGTTTTCACTGACTTTATCAAGAGGTCTATATGATAAAAGTACATCAAGAAACTGGCCATAAGAAACGAGTCTTAATCCTCTACTATACCTATTAACTAAGGCCCTTATTGTTTCAGGAGGTAATGGGGCAGATGATATAGACGCTATTGCTAAAGCCTCAAGGTAATCGCCTGAGGTGATAGCTTGAGAAACACCATAATGCTTACAATCGCCAATTAATCCTTGTTCTTTACATTCTTTTTCAAACCATACATGTAGCGTTAGACCACCCCTTCTTAACTCATCCTGATCCATTATGTCATCGTGGACAAGTAAATAACTTTGAAGAAATTCTATACCAGTCATTATAGGAAGTACTTTATCGAGATCTAGGCCCCATTTCCTAGACCAATAACCAATTAAGATCAATAATGCCCTGAGCCTCTTCCCCCCTCTTAATGTAAAATCATATACTGCATTGACTAAGCCATCAACATAACGATATATTTGCTTTGATTCTTCAAAATACTTCTGAAGAACCTTATTAATTTCCTTCTCAACTTCCCCCTTATACTTCTCTATGAATTCTTTTAAAATACTGCATCACCTCCGAATCCATACTACTCATTTATTGGCAAGTAGTAATATAAATGCCTACCATAAAACACTTAAATAGATCTTTGAAAATCTCATTTCTATCATATAGATCGCTTCTTATCAGTAATGATCCTCTTTAACTCCTTGAATACATCAAGAGATGCTTTATCACCTAATAAATCCCAATAAATACCTCTAGGCTTAGCCGGCCTAGGTCTTATATAAAGCGTCTTAGTAGGAGTAAAAGCGGCATCTATAGTTAGGTCATGTTTTTCAATAGGTATTTTTTCATCTATAATTTGAATATCATGAATAGTTGTTATAACCATTGTATCGTCATTTATTGTATCTAGTTCCCTCAAAATAGCATACTCTAGTTCGGCATAGCCTCCTCCTTTACCAACTCTACCACCATATTTATCTATAGCAACACAGCCAGTAACTATAAGATCTATTGATGGTATCTCCGTGAGTGATAATAGTTTACCATAGCGAAATGCTCCACGAATAGTTGATGCATATCTTATCTTATAATACGGTATTTTAGCTGGGTCTAATAATAGGAAGCCCTTCCTGAGCCTAGGTGTAGCCATTACCAATTTCTTACCATCAAGTAAAGCCTTATATCTAACTGGTTGTTGAGGACTATCTGGATTAGCTTTTATTATCTCTGTTTTTCTCCAAATGCTTGTCCTACAAAGTCTTTCAGCAGCTTTTTCAGCACCTATAAAATTAGGTATTCTCCCATAAACAGGTCTAGGAAACCTAGCAATATCTAGTTCCTCCATAAGTTTCCATATTCTTTCTCTTATAATCTTCTTTACATCTTCCTTGATCAATATAATCAGCCCTCTCTAAATAAATAATTAGTACAATATTCTTAAAATTGTCTAACTAATTATCTATTAGACATGGTGCCTATAGGATGATGTTTAGAAAACCTGCTTTGCAAGTTGCACTAGACTTGACTGACTTAAACAAAGCAATAGAATTAGCTGTTTTACTTACAACTAATTTACCAAAGGATCATCTTATAATTGAAGCTGGCACTCCATTGATTAAATCATGGGGTGTCTTGGCACCTAGACTGTTGAAAAATATAACTAGAGCAACTGTTTTCGCTGATACGAAGACTATGGATACTGGAGCACTTGAGGCTAGGCTTATGATAGATAATGGAGCAGATATAGTTAGTGTATTAAGTGTTTCTAGTGAAGATACGATTAAGGAGTTTATAGGAGAAACTCATACCTATGGAAAACTTGCAGCCGTAGACCTAATTAATAATCCTACACCAATTGAAATAGCTATTAAAACACTAGATCTAGGAGCTGATATAATAATCTATCATGTTGGAATAGATGTGCAAATAAAGCGAGGTATAACAGTAGCTGACTTAATTGATGAGATCAAGTATCTTATTAGAAACATTAGAAATAGAAAGTCTAATGCATATATCGCTGTTGCTGGCGGATTAAAACCAGGATTAGTAAGTAGCTTCATAGATACCGGAGTCGATATAGTGATTGTTGGCTCAGCAATTACCAAATCCAATAATCCGTTAAGTGTTTCAAGGGAATTATTAAGTGAAATGGGTGTAATATAATACTTCTCATTAACAAGTATAGATGCTGCATTGATTAGGAGACTATATTAGGGAGAGGATATGGAGATTGGATGGACCTACATAGCTATATCGATAACGGCTTGGTCTATTACTCCATCACTAATAGCCTTTGATCGAGCTAAATATAATAGTATTGTAGCTAATGCATCTAGATCATTGTTTGCATCACTATTTATCCTCCCATACGTCATATTTATGGGTTACACGCCTTCATGGAATACATTAATTATAGCGTTCCTTGTAGGCGTATGTGGAGCAATTATAGGGGATACAGCTTATGTAGCCGCACTTAGAACTGGAAGTCCTGGGCTCGTAATACCGGTATCATATACATACGTAGTGGTTGCACAATTGATAGGTTATTTTATAGGACTTGACATAAGTTTATTAGACGTATTGGCATCCTTTCTAGCTATTTTTGGCGTATATATAGCATATGGTGGACTAAGTAAGTCAAAAGGATCAACAAAGGGATTGGCCTATGCAATTATAGCTAGTCTAGCATGGGGTATATTCGTCCACCTAGTAAAATATGCGGTCTCAATAATGGATCCTATTGTTCTTAATTTCTTAAGACTATTTATGGCAAGCCTTATACTATTTATAATGTCCTTTAAACTACATGGTATAAAGAATACTTTACCTGCAATATATCATTTAAAATATACTAATTTATCTGGTATATTGGGATTCGGAATAGGAGGATCCTTTTTCTATACAGCATTAACTATTTTAAAATTCTCCCCAGTAATTATAGCCACTGCGCTTACGCCATTAACAGGAGTTTTTGTTGCAAGACTACTCCTAAAAGAGGAGGTAAAGACCAAACATATTATTGGAACAATTATCGTAGTTGCTTCTATTATATTAGCATCTATTTAGAAACTTGGAAAATCCACTACTTCATCTACAATTCCAGATTCACTAATCTTTACATACTTTTCTTTAATAACATTAAGTATCTCTTTAAGTCTTTCAAAAGCTCTTCTCTTACACATACCACATAGTATTTCTCCATTGATACATTCAGTATAGATCTTATGGAGATCTTTATCATCTGGTGCAAGATAGTACATGTACATATCATACACAGTACATTTATCTGGTTCTCCTCCAAGTTTTCTTTGTTCTTCAGCTGTAGCTCTACCGCCAGTAAGAGCTTTCATAACCTTAGACCTTACTACATCTAGAGGATCGCTTAGAAATATTGCATATTCGGGTTTAGAGCTACTCATTTTATTACCATCAAGGCCTCTGATAAATTTGTGGTACGTAGATGCGGGTCTTTTTAGGCCAAGTTCATTCTTGAATCTATCAGCTATATCTCTTGATAGTCTTAAATGAGGATCTTGGTCTGCACCTACTGGAACAAGGACCCATTCGTAACCTCCAAACTCTTTTAGCTGTGGGTGAAGTATGTCGGCTGCTTGAGTAAGTGCAGCCATAATCTTTGAAGGCTCTAGCTTACCATATATAGCCTCCATCTCAGCAAGAGTTACTTTACGAGAAAACATTTGTATAAGTCTATAATAAATGGGCTTATAGTTTGTCTGAAAGTAAATTTTTGTTTTCCCAGGATCGAGGCCTATTGCAAGAGCATAAGTGATGTACTCTCTAGCGTATTCAAGGATTTTCTCTCTCGGCAATCTACGGACAGCATATGCCTCTGCATCAGCAATAACCATGGTAATATCAATACCTATTTCTTGATAGTACCTTAGCTCTTCCAAAACAGCATAGTGGCCTAAATGTACATGTCCACTGGGCATGAAGCCCGTCAGTATAGTTGCTTTTTCACCCTTCTTCATAGCATCAAGCCATTTATCAAAGTCACGATGTCCAAATATAATCCTTCTTTTAAAGAATCTATGTAGTTTGGGAAGTTTGTTTAAAACCTTATCTATGGGCTCGATACCGAACTGCTTAAATAATTTCTCATACTCCTCTATAGCAAAATGGCCCCAAGGATCTAGTATTGTTGACATTGCTTTCAATCACCTGCTACAATGATATCTTAATAGACTATTATATGACGGCTTGTTTAAAACTTTATCATAATAGTTCTTAGCAAGAATTACATATCAATTATTATCTAAGATATATCATTCTACTCCCTATAATTCTTGCAATATGATGATCTATACTTGCCCTTTTCATGATTGAACCAATAATATCCCGGCTTCTATCTAACATAATTCGATCAGCATCAATTAAATAGATATTTGCTTTATATCCCTCTTCAATAAACCATGGAAGATCGTTTATTCCTATCGCCTTAATAGATGATCTTGTTATTTTGACTAAGACATCTTTCGATCTAATATGCGGATCATTGGATACAAGGAGGCTATATATCATATTTACTTCTCTCCATATATCAGGCTTAAAACAACCAGTGTTATCAGTTCCAACAGCTAGATCAACGTTTTTAGTCCAAGCCCTATAAATGTCAGGTAGTTTTCCCAAAAACCAAAGATTACTACTTGGACAGGCCACTAAAACAATATCATGTTCAACAAGTAATTCATACTCCCATGGATCCATATATACTCCGTGTACAACATGCTTTAAAGATACACCATTATATACCAGGTATTCTAGAGCCCCAGTTTTCCACATTTTCTTTGTTTCACCAATGTGTGCTGCAACTATGGTTCTTCTAGATATCCTTGCCAGAACATTAAGTGTCCATGGAGGTACTCTTGTAGGATTACTAATACCTATGCCTCCACATTTTCTAGCCACATCAAGATATTCCCATTCATTATCGTATCTATGGGGTCTTGATAAAGGTAGATATCTTATCCCATACTTGTTAGCTATAATCTTCATTGGTTCACACAATTCATATATTTCCAAGAAATCGCCCAGTCCACTATAATACATTAATTCTCTGGATATAAAATATTCATAGAAATCATGGTTACTACTATAAAGCCTTATCAATGAATGCTTCAGTCCTTTACTACCTACATAACCTGGAAGATCGTATCCTACACATGCTTCTGGAACTATCGCATCCAATAAATGAATATGTGCATTGAATATTCCGGGTATAGCTATGGCATTTTTGAAATTCATACCATTATTTATCCAGCCATTAGAGATCTCTTTTACAATACCATCTTCAATAACTATATGCGCTTTCTTAATAATGTCATAATCTTTTCCATAAACTATATACTTAACATTCAAAATATATGGCTCAGAGCCGGAGATCCCTTCCTCACCTCATTATCAGGTGGACTAGGATTCCTCATCGCCTAGTACTTAGTCTCTAATATGATACTAATCAATTTTACCTTGAAATACTAATTTCCATCATTCCCGGTCGGGTGTACCGTATATACAAAATTTATTATTTATACTATATGTAAGGTAGGAGTAGGTAAGTATATACCTAGAACACTATATTTGGAGGAGCTATGTCTTGGTTGTAGATTGGATTAGTATACGTAATGCATTATTAGCTGGTGAACCTGTTTTAATATTTGATTCTATGTCTCGTGAAGCAGAAACTGATATGGTATACTATGCTGGATCCATAAGCTATGATAAAATAGCTCGGCTTAGAAAAGATGCCGGAGGCCTCATATGCTATGTTTCTGGAAGGCTTTTCCGGGAAGCTTTACAGCTTCCATTTCTTAATGAGGCTTTACTAAAGCATCCAGTATATGGTAGGCTTGTTAATAAAAGACCCAGATACGGTGATCCGCCAGCCTTTAACATATGGGTCAACCACGTTGATACACAAACAGGGATTAGTGACTATGATAAGGCTTTGACTATTCGTAAGCTACATGAGGTAGCCGAGGATATCTATAAAGGTTTTATGAAGGATGCTTTGGATGTATTTTACAAGGAATTTTATGCACCTGGACACGTACCTATTCTTACAAGTAGAGGGCTTGGAAACCGTAAAGGCCATACTGAACTAGTAACCGCTCTTGCAGTAATAGCTGGCCTTATACCGAGCATGGTTATAGCTGAAATGCTTAGTGAAGGTACATCTTTGCCTAGGGAAGATGCTCAGAGGTATGCACGTAGACATGGACTCCACTATATAGATGGTTTTGACATTATTGTTGAAGCTGAGAGGAGAGGAGTCCTTAATGATTAAGATAGGAGTCGTAGATACAACTTTTTCCCGAGTAGATATGGCAAAACATGCTATAGAGGTTATTAAGGAGCATCTCCCAGAAGCAGTTATTCTAAGATATACTGTTCCCGGTATAAAGGATATACCTGTAGCAGCTAAGAAGCTCTTTGATGAAGGTTGTGAAGCAGTAATAACTTTTGGATGGGTTGGAGCTAAACCTGTTGATAAGTATAGTTACCTGGCAATGAGTATAGGCCTTATAATGCTTCAAATAAATGTAGGCAAGCACATCATAGATGTAACAGTACACGAAGATGAGGCAAATGATCCTAATGAATTATACAATATAGCGACAGACCGGGCTAGAAAACATGCTTTAAATTTAGTGAAGCTCATAAAATATGGTAGAGAAGCATTAACAAAATATGCTGGTAAAGGCCTGCGTCAGGGCTACCCTGATGCGGGTCCATTAAAACCATAGGAGGTAGAGGTATATGGAGGAAAGAATTAGACTAGGAATAGTTATTTCTGAATTTAATTATGATGTTACATATCTCATGCTACAAAGAGCACTAAACCATGCTAAGTTTCTTGGTGCAGAAGTTAGATACGTAGTTAAGGTACCAGGAGCTTTCGAGATTCCCGTAGCTGCAAGAAAACTTCTTGAGAAAAACGATGTTGATGGAGTTGTTGCTCTGGGTGCAGTTATTCAAGGAGAAACTAAACATGATGAACTAGTAGCTAATCAGGCTGGCCGGAAGATGATGGACTTGATGATTGAATATGGTAAGCCAGTGTCACTGGGTATTATAGGACCAGGAGCTTCACGTATGCAGGCATTAGAGCGTGTAGATGATTATGCTAGAAGAGCTGTTGAGGCAGCAGTTAAGATGATTCGTAGACTTAAACTATTAAGTAGCACTACGTCTACTGGTGAGACATTGTTTATTGAGTAAACTTAATCAGAGGTTTCAACTAATTGCCCCGTATAACTGTAATTGAACTGTACAGATATAGGTATTGGACTGAAAAATTAGGCTTTGATAGAGAATGGATTATACAGTCAAGCCAAGCCGAATTATACTCCACCTTACAGAAGCTTTTTTCTAAAAATGATGGCTTATTAATACCTCTACGCTTCGACTATTACCTTGGCTTATCTAATACTATTTCTAGAAAGAAACATGAGGAAATTTTTACGGCTATATCTACATCTACACCTGTACAGGTCCGAATGGTATCTATTGCTCATGAGTATCCATCAACAGCTCAATTACTTGCAACTTATTATTTAGCTACATCTACAAAGAATTTCATTTATATTGAAGGAAAAGAAGATCCAACTGTAATACTACATATAGATGTAGATAACATTACTAGATTAACATATGAGACCAGTATCTATGAAACATATACATTAACAATGAAATTCTTTACAGAAGTGGCAAATATAGCATATCGATACGGCGGTCTAGCAGGTTATCTTGGAGGAGACAATATCATTGCAATACTCCCCTTAAACAGTTATAAAGAGTTCATTGACTCTCTGCCGGATTACGTCAAAATCGGTATTGGCATATCCTATAGGCCTAGAAAGGCCATGGAATTGGCAACAAAAGCTCTTGATGAAATAAGAAGAGAAAGAAAGAAACGATTTATTGAATACTACGACGTCTCCAATATTCAAGAATAATTGTAGCAATTCCTAGAATAGGGATAAATACATCATAACCTAAACTCAATAATGATCTATTTTCTTCTACTTCCTTTATTCTTCCACTAATATTAGTTGGAGAAAACGTCATCTTAGAAGTTGAGACAGTGTTATTGGGTTTAAAAGTTAATGTGCTTATAATACTAGATAGACTTTCTTCTAGAGAAGTCTTATTTACTTTAATAATTTTTATATCGTTCCATGTAATATTAATAGTCTTTGAATAAGTAAATCCTTCATTATCCTTTAATTTCAATATGATACGAGCTGATTCATTTTGACTCAAACTCTGCTCAAGAATATTGTAGAAGCTAGGAAGTGATTGAGAAAATGTAATGTTTATGTAGCTTGTATTTAATAGCTCTACATTAGCTATGGCTAGAGAAAATGTCCTATTACCAATAAATACTTTAGCCTCTGTATCAATGCTATTAGGATCATTATCAAAGACTGTAATCCAGAATTTAAAATCCTGAAGTTCAAAAACATCGTTAATCTTTTGCACAGCAATAGATAGATTATAGATAACGACTTTAGGAGGATATATATCAAGACTGATGGTATATGTATAGTTGTAATCTTCCAGATTGAGCAAATATCCTCTACTATAGGGATTAGTCTTATTTAAATCGAAATAACCATTTTTATACTTTATAAATATACAGATTTTATTAATTGTTTTTGATAGATTAAAATGAATTATTCCCTGTCTATTAGTCATGGTCCTTGCTAATATATTATATTGAGACGGTTTCATGCCACAGGCGAATACTGCGGTAGGCTTTGTTATAATTACTTCTAATTCAGCTGCAGGTTCACCATTACCATACATGATCTTAAGCTTAACATAATTGCTACTATTAGTTAAACTAACAACTGAGTTTAGTACTATAATAAGTAATACTGATATAGTAAGCAAATATTTTAGATCAATTTTATCCCTCATTTATTTTACCTCTATTATATTTGTCTTTGAATCTAAAAAATATTATTAATTAGTAGGTTTGTTAGCGATCTATTAAATCATTTAACGTATATGAATAAAGTGGGATACACTTATATACAACTCATCTTAAGAAGTACAACAATACATATGTTAACTTAAAGGTGGACAGGATTGAGAAAAATTTCATCTCTATTTCTCTCCTTATTGATTATACTATCTATAGTATCTCCTATGTTACATGCTTTATCAGTACCAGAGAAAGAAATTGAGTCTTGGACCACAAAGATACATCCAATATTCTTAAAAAAGATCTTAAGCTTAAGGGAAGGCGAAATCGTAACTGCTGTCATAAGGCTTAAGCCATTGTCTAGAAAGCTTACATTGAATATTAAGGGCAATTATAGGCTTGCTGTAGACACGCTTAAGTGGTGGGCTAAGTCTACACAAGCACCCATTATAAGATTCATAACAGATAATGGAGGATTAGTACTCAATAGATTCTGGCTAGATAACGTTATTCTTGTAAAAGTTAAGATCGATCTACTTAAGAAAATTGCCATGCTGCCTAATGTCATATGGATCTTTGAGAATTTTGAAGTAAGAATTCCAGAGCCTATATCAAAGAATAAAGTCTCTGCACAACAGGAGGTATCAAGTTGGGGTATATTTAAAATAAGGGCGCCAGAAGTCTGGGATCTAGGATATCTTGGTGAAGGAGTAAGAATATGTGTCCTAGATACTGGTGTGGATATTACCCATCCTGCGCTTGCTGGTAAGATGCTAACACTTGATCCTACAAGTCCATATTATCCAGGGGGATGGATGGAATTTGATTCATCAGGTAACCCTGTTCTAAGCGAACCACATGATACTGATGGGCATGGTACGCATACTAGTGGTACTGCACTTGGCGGTGATACAGAGAATGTATTGATTGGCGTAGCACCTGGTGCTACTTTAATGCATGGATTAATACTATCCTATGGTGGTGGAACTTTTGCTCAAGTTCTTGCAGGTATGCAATGGGCTGTTGAACCATTCTATATAGATCCCGACACTGGAGATCTTGTACCAACAGGCTTACCTGCTCATGTAGTGTCTATGAGTTTGGGTATCGCAAATTACTATGGAAACGAATTACTACCAGCTATAGAGGCCATGTTATTGGCCAACATTATACCAGTGGCTGCAGCGGGCAATTGTGGACTTGGATGTACTGATAATCCAGGTAACATATGGGGCGCACTTGCTGTAGGTGCAACCAACTTATATGATGAAGTTGCTAGTTGGAGTAGTGGTGGAGTTATTGATTGGCCTGATGAACCTGATGATTGGCCTTTCTTTGATATTTATCCAGATATCTATATAAAGCCTGACTTTTCGGCACCTGGTGTCAATATTATTAGCTCAGTACCTGGTGGAGGCTATGGTGCATGTAACGGTACCAGTATGGCTACACCGCATGTAAGTGGCACTATTGCCTTGATCTTACAAAGTGCTAGATGGACAGACTTTAACAGACCAGATACACCTGAGATGGTATATTTGATCCTTAATAGCACAGCTATAGACTTAGGCGATCCAGGCCAAGATATAAGATATGGTTGGGGTCGTATCGATGCATATGAAGCTGTTAAAGTTGCCAAACAATATGCGAATGCAACAGGTATTGAAGGCTATATATATGATGCAGAGACCAATAAGCCAATTCCATGGGCTGCTGTAACTGTTAATGAAACGGGTAGAGTCGTCAAAGTTAATGATAGTGGTTACTTTAAGATATCTTTAGATCCTGGCACCTATACACTAATCTTTGAAGCCTTTGGTTATGAATCACAATTTCTCACTGTAGAAGTTATAGCACTAAATGGTACTATTGCAGGATTTGTATGTGATGTTATATCAGGACTACCCATAGAGGGAGCTTCTGTAACTATAGAGGAGCTTGGCTTAACAATATATACAAATGCTTCAGGCGGATTTAGTGTATCCGTTCCTCCAGGAACATACACTATAACAGCTACAGCTAGTGGCTACAGGGCCAAATCCGAGATCGTTAGTGTTGGTGAAGCAGAAGTTGTTGTAGTAACTTTTGAGCTCGCACCACTTGGTAATGGAACCATAGCTGGGTGGGTGACTGATGCAGATACAGGGTTACCTATAGAGGATGCTATTATATGGGTTTATGTAGACTCAACTGTAGTTGTAAACTATACAGATACTACTGGATACTATGAGCTTAATGTACCATCCGGTATCTATACAATATATTCTATGACTTCTGGCTATGAAAGTGTCGAAATAACAGGCATAACCGTACCACCAGACGTAACTGTTATAGTAAATATAACACTAGTACCAGTACCTCCAACAGTTGTTATATTGGCAAATACTGACTTCTATACAGAGCCCCATCTTGCAGATTTAATATCAGTACTTGGATTATCAGTTGTAGAGTATTATAGTATGGAGGAACTGCTTGAGGACTGGATAAATGGAGAGATTAATCCAAAGGTTATAGTGTTGGATCATACTGAACCAGATGCTTGGAGTTATCCATCAAATGATACTTTAGTAACATTATTACTCATGGCAGATGTATTTGGTACATCATTAATATGGCTGGGTACGTATTATTCCGGGTATACAGCACTCGATGTATTATACATGTATGAAGACTATGTAGAGCCCCTAGGCTATCCTGCACCAGACAGCTATGTAGGCACTTGGCAACCGCCAGAATATGTATTGGTACAAATGGTATTGCCAGGCCATTCGATATTCAATGGTGTTGAACCAGATGGTGATGACTGGTTCTATCTAGCAAATCTAACATATTCAAGCCGTGTAGACTATCGAATGTACTACTTTAATGATGATCCAGGATTTGTTAAATTGGCCTATATTAATGATACTTATTTCAATGTCCATGACGGAGTTGGTGCAGGTGTATGGGATTCAAGCACTGGTGTTCCATGGTTCTATCTTGGTAGCTGGGGTGAAAGTTATTGGATGCAATATCTAGAGCCTGGAGCCGATGGCATATACAGCGATAACGTCGTGACAGTACTACTTAATGCTATATCTCTAGGCTTTAGTACATCGCCGACTAAGGAATTTCCACTTGTTAAGGCCAAACTATTAGCCAGCTTAACAGCCCATAATGGCATATTCCATACAACAAGATTCAAGGAGAACGTCTATACATATGTAGAAGTTTACTTAGAGAGACAGCCTTATGGACGGATTACTGGACAGATTGTTGGTAGTGACGGAATTATATTGGCCGATGCACTAATCACCGTACTAGGTACACCAGTATCTGTTAGGTCAGATGAAAATGGTGATTTCCTATTCTGGCTACCTGAGGGAGAATATTCAATAGTGATTAGCTATCCAGGATACTATCCTACAATGTTTAATGTGACTATTATTGTTAATGAGACAATAGACCTAAATACTATTATATTACAAAGACAACCTCGTGTAGCCATTATGCATGACTATATAGGTATGCTGAAATCCTTTACAGAAGGCCTAGGATTATATGCTATGGATTATACAAATTTAACGCAGCTAAATAATGATTTACTTACTGGATTCTATGACTTAGTCATATACGCTGGACATTATGGAGTACCCTTCCCGACCCAAAGCGAGTTTATGAATTTTATTAATATAGTGGAGAATCTTGGTATAGGAGTTTTATGGCTTGATAGCTATGGATACTATGGATACGGTATTAAAGTCCTAAACTATTATCTTGGAGACCCAGCATATGTAGGATATTCATGGGGAGAAGGATCTGTATATATAACAGTTACAGAAAGCCATCCTATTCTAAGAGGGTATGGAATTGGAGACGAGATAATGATACTTGAACCTCCATGGACAGATTTTGCATGGTTTAGTGGATTTAGTGGGGAAACCATAGCAACTTTAGCCGTTAATGGATATGAATACGAAGATGCCATTGCCTACAAGATCTTTCCGAGCGGGACTAAATGGATACTTATGGCAAGTTTTGTACCAACTGAACAGAATACCCTAGATGCATTTACAGAGGATGCATGGATTATATTGGCAAACGCGATATTTTGGGGATTAACTAAACCACTCAATGTATGGTTTGACAATTCGTATTTACACGTGGGAGAAGAAGCTGTATTACATATTAGCAAAGCTTCGGCAGATACTATGCTATACATATTCCTTGATGGTTCATTCCTAACATATACTCAAAGCGATAATCAAGGAAACGCTACTGTATCTTTTATAGTTCCATTAATATCAGGCGGCGAACATTTCATAGAAGTCGTTACAGCAGACATGATCTATTATGGCATGATCAAGCTCTTTGTACTTCCCAAGATCGATGCATATCCAGCGGAAACAACATCACCTGGACAAATACATGTAATTGCAACAGGATTACCTCCTTATCAAAGTGCTTACATATATATTGATGCTAACTATTTATCAATGTTAATGGCTAATTCTTCTGGTGCTTTCGAAGGAGTTATTAATTTGCCAATGGTCGTATCAGGTATTCATACCATATCACTAGTTGATACTTTCAGTGGAGCAACCTTGTATAGCCTAGATATACTTGTATATAGTGTGTTCGATAATCTTACAACGAGTGCTATAAAGATCGATAAATTACTAGATAAACTTAGTTGCATTAATGAATCACTTGTAGGCTTAGATAGTAATATTGAACATATTATAGTAGACCTACAGGTTGTATCTGGTCGGATAGAAAGTGTTGAAGAGCTATTAAGCAATATAGTTGGTACCCTGGAAACCATGTCAAGTGATACAGCATATATTAAGACAGGTATAGGTACAATAACTATGAAGATCGATGAATTAAATGCAACATTAGTTGGAGTAATAATTAGTGAAACAGGAAAAGTATATGCATTACTAAATACTAGTATAGGAACAATAACGGCTAAACTTGATGATCTCGAAGACCTTGGATTAACACTATCAGATAGTATGACAACAGCTCTTGATAGTATTGGAGTTCTCGATACGAAAATCAATGCCTTATCATCTAAACTTGATACAAGGATCGAAGAACTATACAATAATCTTTCAATATTATTAAATAATGTTAAAAATGATCTATCAAGCGAGCACGGTCAGATATTGAATAAATTAGATGAAGTAACATCAACAATTCATACCCTTGACACAACAATCAACAATATAGTAAATGAGAAGATCCCATCAGTAGAACAGAGGGTTAAAGATGCAAAATCTATTGCATCAATGACATCAACCATAAGTACTGCTGGATTGGGCTTGGCCGTTGTTGCATTAGCAGCAGCTATATTCTCTATTAAGCGAAAGAAGTAATTCCAAAAGAATAATTTTATTTATTTTTTAATAAATTACTATTCAGTAAAGTTCTCCTTCTTATAATATATAGTCCTCTACTCCACTTGATGAGATAGCCTAATCTCTCGAGAGCAGATAATATTCTACCAGCTGCATTAATTGAAACACCTAGTTCGTAGGACAGTTCATGAACTCTAATGAAAACTTTGTCTGAATCAATCAGTCTCCTACCAAGTTTATGCAAATCAATTGTTACAACAACGTGGTCCTTAGAAATCATACTACTCCCCCAAAAAGAGATAAATCATTTTATAAATAGGAGACTAAAATGAAACTATTGCTCAGATCTGGGGCTCTTCTCATCCCCGATCAAGGGTCGTCGGTAATACCAGTCATCATAGCTTATGTTCTTATTCTTCTTGTTTAGCCTCTTTAATTACTCTTAATTCCTCCATTATTTTCTTATTTCTATAGAGGCCTATATACGAAGCTATTATTCTAATACTAACCTTTACCTCTTCTTCAAATCTACACTGGCTTTCAACGATAGTATCATCAATTAATATTAGTCTTATTTTCTTAAACTTCTTACGATCACAGTCAATAACTTCAAATTTTTTGGCAAATCCGACCATAGCAAGACCTTCTAAATGTCTAAGAGGACATTCCGTTCTACATGTAATATACCTAGATATATTACTATTACTCAATCTTTATACCCCACAATTCCAGTAAGTTTACTACGTTTAAGTGTGATACAATAGTTATTTAATAAGGTTTATTGGTTTATCCATAACACCTAAGAAGATATATTTCTAAGGTCTTATCCTTCTAATACTAATTTCAATTTCATCCAATTTATTAATCAATTCGTCAGAGACCTCAGGACCTTTACCGTAAAGTATGATTACTGGTTTAGCATTAATGTTTTTAGCGGCGTTAACGATCTTATTAACATCATCAATCTTTAGAGTTGCCTTTCCATTATATACTTTTATTGCAAGTTTTTCATTTTCCTTTAAAGCAATTATATCAAAGACTATTTCACCTGATCTAATATTGAATTTAACTCCATAGCCTGCAGATACATAACGTCCAGCTACAATACCTATAACACCATATCTTTTCTTAAATAATTTTGAAATAAACCGTGCTTTAGCAGTTGCCATGATCTCACCTATTTGTTTCTTAATTAAGCTACTATGAAGAATAGATTATATTATTGGGAAATAAACTTTATTTTATTTATAAAAGTCTCTTACTAGATCGCTTTAGAAACTCTTCTACAAGTTCCTCAATTTGTGGACCGTCAATAATCTTTACTCTAAATGTAACTCGGACGATCTTCTTATTGATCTTTATAAGTCTTGATATATCGCTAGGTGTGCCAAGTATTACGGTATCAGCTTCGATCTTATTTAGTGTTTCCTCAAGATCTCTTAATTGTTGTGGATTATATCCAAAACTAGGCACTACTTCTTTCATATGTGGATATTTTTTGTAAGATTCAGCTATGATGCCTACAGCATATGGCTTTGGGTCTACTATTTCTGAAGCTCCATATTTCTTAGCTGCTACATAACCTGCTGCATATGGCAGGCCTCCGTGAGTTACTGTTGGTGCATCCTCTACGACAACAACTCTTTTACCATGAATATCCTCCGGCTTATCAACAATTACTTCGCTTTCTGCAAGGCTAATTAGTGCATTGGGATTAACTTTCTTGATATTGTTAACTATTTTATCTATATCTTCATGAGTAGCTTGATCGACTTTATTGATTATGATAGCATCTGCGAGTCTAGTGTTTACCTCTCCAGGATAACTAGCTATTTCATGGCCAGGCCTCATTGCATCGGCTACGGTGATCATGTAATCAGGTCTATAGAATGGCCAGTCGTTGTTCCCTCCATCCCATAGTATTATATCATTTTCTTCTTCAACGATCCTCAATAATTTGGCATAATCAACGCCAGCATATACTGTTAGTCCCATCCTTAAATAATGCTCATATTCCTCACGCTCCTCAATTGTTGCTTTATACTTATCAAGATCATCGTATGTAGAGAACTTTTCAACAGCCATAAGTTCTAAATCGCCGTAAGCCATTGGATGCCTAATAACACCAACTTTATAGCCTTTTTCAACAAGTATTCGTGCTACCTCTCTAGAAACACTACTTTTACCAACACCAGTTCTCACACCAACAACAGCTATGACTGGCTTAACTGTTTCAAGCATTGTCTCTTTAGGTCCAAGTATACGAAAAGATGCCCCAGAAGCCAATGCTCGGCTAAGATAATGACCTAGATCATCATAAGTAAGGTCACTGAAGCTAAGAACAATTTCATCGACTCCATATACCTTAACAATATCATCAAGTGCATCTATAGACAAAATAGGTATACCATCACTATATAATTTACCGGCTAAACTAGGTGGATATCTTTTACCCGTTATACCAGGAATTTGGGTAGCTAGAAATGCTATTACTCGATACTCTGGATTATCTCTAAAATATACATTAAAGTTATGGAAATCTCTTCCTCCAGCCCCAATTATAACCACTTTCCTAGGAGAACCCATGGCAACCACCTACTAATCCATTAACTAATAGGCATTTCAACTATATGGTACTTCAAACTAATAAATCCTAGGTGTTCCTTAGGCCCTCGGTTTTAAATCCCTACCATAATCCTAGATACCAATATAGAAGATAAGTCCATGGTGGAGAGTAGGATGGATTCAAACTCATTCATTAAAAACTGGTATGGCTCAAATGAGCCAACAATAGCTGATAAGCTTAGAAACTTATTTAAGAATGAAAGAGA
>CAZVWZ010000014.1:0-18883 GCA_964631195.1 uncultured Desulfurococcaceae archaeon | reverse complement strand
CCATGTATCCTAGGGTCTTTAAGGGTATCTAAATCACAACTATTATTCTGGTGTTTGTAGATATGGCTGAGACCATAGAGTCTAGTCAGACTATAATCTCCTACCAAGAGACAAAAGATCTCCTATATGCAGTAGCAGGGTTATTATCAATAACATCTGCATACCACGACATAGTTAATGATATACGAGAAAAAAAGAGAATAAAGTATGTCATAAAAGGACTTGTTGATAAATGGCTTGAAACATTATCGCCAGTTCCATATATTAATGGATTAACTGACGAACTATCCAGAATTGTTAGAAGAAAATTATGGGAAATAATACCTGACATTACAGAGTATCTATTTGAAAGAATTCTTATAGAAACAATCATATTTAAATATAAAGCCCTATCAGGAGACGATGAAATTGTATTAGAGACTTTAGCTGATACACTACGCATGCACTCAATATTACTTCTTGAAAGCCTCCATGGTTCATGGATTGACTGGAACAAATACCCAGTAATTAAGGACATAATCTGGGGAACTGATGGTGCAAGTACTAGAATACAAAAGCTAGCATCGGTAATTGCTATATCATTAGTTTTATCAACTAATTAAAACATTATAGGTAAGATTATTAGTTTAAACCACCCGTTATTCTATTTCTGGTGTATAGTATAATGTGTTCAGAATCTATTAGTCTCCGTGATCCAAGAATACTTAATCTCATAATAATGGTCGTTGGTGTGCTAGTAATAGCGTTTTTCTCAGGATATTTAATCTATATAGGGTATACCACAGAGTACATTCATCTCTATCCACTAGATAAGAGTCAGACAATAGTTCTACCATTTAAGCTTGAGAATATTGTTGCCATATACGATCTTAAAAGTAATCAGTATGAGGCCTCATCAATACTTATATTAAACGGATTAACATCATCCATAAGCTTAGTCGGATCTAATACTTCATATGCCATGATCTATTCGAGAGGTATTGATATATACTTAATGGTAATCTCCATATTATCTATAATTACTTATATTACCGGATATATTAAGTTCTCTAAACTCCGCCTAGGTATGATGAGAGTTGTGTATAGCATATTGTTTCTCGTAATTATACTTACTGTTCTCGGCTCATCATTATTATATATTAGCTTCAATAAAACACCATCAACACTTGTAACACAGGACACTATAGAAAAGCCTATAAAATTTAAGCTTTCTAAGCCAATAAAATTAAATGTGACATTAAATCTTGGTGGAAGACCTTATAATGGTACAGTTCTATTGTATAACATAGATCGTGTTAAGGATAGAACGCTAATCCATATAGAATCAGATAAGACAATATTTGTGGTAGCTGTATCATATATTATATCAGGCGATCTCAAGTTAAAGCCTCTTGACAACATAACTAGAGAGTATACTGGATATGTCTATTTACCGGACAATATTAAGGAAGGAAATCTACTCCTAATATATGATGCAACCGGATATAATGCCACAATTACTTATATGAAAATAGGGTTTATAGAAGTACACAGACCCGATCCTTATCTATTATTGACACCTGCATTAGGATTACTAGTCATTATTATAATCATATCGATATTTCCTAAAATATATACTAGAAAGAATAAGTCTAAATCATCTCTTCAGGAATCTTCCCAGGATATACATATCTCTGAGGAGGCCAGAGACCAGTCTTTTGAAGAAGTTTTACAACATGACGATAAAGAATTACATATTCCCAATCAACCTCTGTTAAAGCAGGGTGAATAGTTCTAAGTTTTTCTAAAAACCACTTTATATCCTCGTCTCGGCTCCAACCAATCATTGCAGCAGGATAAACTTGTTCTCCTGGCCTTAAACCGTAATCCACAAGATTCTTTAAAGCATTTAGTTGTAGATACCAAGCCTCCTTTTTTGCACCCGTTAAGTAATGGAATTCTTCAGGAGTTACCCCCTTAAAAGAAACTCTAACAATCAATCTAGAATACTTGGTAAGTTCCTCTGCATAATCTGCATATGCGCCAAGCAGTATACCATTGGTTTCAAGGATGAAATTGTATCCATGATCAGTTACGTATTCGATAATATAAATAAGGTGTTTTCTAGTTATAGTTGGTTCAGCACCGGTTAAACGTAAGAATCTCAGCTTGTATTTATCAGCCATATAGATAAGCTTTTCAGCAGCTCTAAATGGATCATACCACCGTCCTCTCAGTGGATTATCGCGAAAATACCAGGCCCAACAGAAGCGACAGACAAGATTACATCCAATAACATCGGCTGATGCAATACCGCCATACCATCGGTCTTTCCGGAAACGAAAATAAAGTCTCTCTTCTATACCGTTTTTAGTCCTAGACACTACTTTGTATATTCTTTTAGATAAGTCGAGAGGATCATACATTAGGTTTTCCTCAAAACTAATTAAGCCTCAACTACTTGTAACATATCTTCTTTACTTAACTTTGTAACCGTAAAGTACTTTGCCGAGATCTTCCGTAAACTCTTATTATCACCTAAAATCATCACTGTTATAAGCCTCGCCTTAGACTTCTTTAGATTATATGCTACTAATTGCTCAGCTATTCGATCGACACCATCAGTTATTAATACTATATCGCTAGTCTCCCTAACAATCCCGCTTCGTATATCATTCGTAGCTAGTATTATTGCACGTGAAATATCCGTACCCCCACTTCCCTTTACACGGGCTATATATTCCAATAACTTTAGGACTTGTTTAGCCTTAGGCTTCTTATCGATCTTAGCTAATGGATATGGCACACTATCAAAGAATCTAAAGTAAAATTCACGATGCTCCTTCACAGCTCTCATATAAAGACTTAAAACTACTGCTTTAGCCCAAGTCATCTTAATACCATCCATACTTCCGGATTTATCCAGTAAACAATATAATGGGCCTAGACTTTGGGTCAATACCTTTTGGTATAACAACAACTTTCCTTCTAATAGCCTTAAATAAAATATTTCGTCTGGTAATGCAAGGGTTGATGTAACAATTCTTTCAATATCCTTACCAAGTTCATAACCAGTTATTTCACCATGCTTATATCTCTGTGTTTTACGAGAAATACTTA
The DNA here is from genome assembly GCA_964631195.1 of uncultured Desulfurococcaceae archaeon. Classification (GTDB taxonomy): domain Archaea; phylum Thermoproteota; class Thermoprotei_A; order Sulfolobales; family Desulfurococcaceae; genus CAZHDB01. Next base: position 15,784 of record CAZVWZ010000014.1, on the reverse strand, counting down.
TTGTCCATGGCTTAATGCCCACAAGTAATTCAAGTACCTTTTTAACTTCAGTATTTCTTGCCAATCTTATTAATTGTGGAGCATATTCCTCATAAGCCATCATACTAACTGTTCCTGGCTGTTCGCCTTCGACAAGATTACGTAGTTTTTTAACATTTTCTACATCACTCATAGCTGTGGCCATAGCTCTTTCAACACTCTTTTTAATACCGTTTTCGAGATCGTCGTTGACTTCGCCTTTCATAAAGCTTTGAATGTGCCTATTATCTTCCTTCAACTTCTCAAGCTGATTTTGAAGTTCTGTAATAAATACCCCCGCTGCAACACTACTTAGTAAATTGTCTGCCACAGTTCGACTTCTGAGATCATGTATGTAAGCTGATCTAAGCATTGAGTCTATGATCTTATACGATATAAGCCTATTCCGCGGAATAGCCTTAAGATCCTCCATTATTGGATAAGGTAAATAAAATATATAAAATATGTCTATAGCTGTATATACATCTAAATTCACCTTTTTCTTATTTGATAATATTGAAACTAGTCTAAGAACCTTAGAACCACGGTATTTTACAACAGGGTCATTATAATTTACACTCCTTAAAACTCCCTTGTCGATTTTCTCTAAATGATCAAATAATGCCTGGGGCAATCTCATAATACCCACAAATATTATATCCCAAGTTTTCTCCTGATTAACGTAATAACATCACCTATTTCAGCAAGTACATCAAGTGCTTTCCTACGCACGACTTCATCTCCTGTTTCTTCCGCTATTCTACGAACTTTATCACGTACTGATTCAAAACTTCGTAGATAATCAACTAGTCTAGGCTCAAACTCGGTAATACCCATAATATACTGCTTTGCCTCACGTACATTAGCTTCTATTTCAGCAAGTTCACGCAGATACTTTTCAGAAGCTTTTATCTCATCCATTAATATAGCTGTCACCTGTTCGGCTTCTTCACGATCTCTTGGCGCTACTATTTTCAAAACTAATAAATCATCTTCTGTAGCAACCATTCTCTCGTCAAGTAGAGCTGAAGCAGCAATTGCCTTTAACGCTTTCCCCTTTCTACGATCAGTTATGTGTATTCCATGATCTTCTAAAATAGCGTATAACTTTACTAATTTCTCCTTAATCCCCGAAAGATCTACTTCAAACAATAATTTATTCAAATGCCTTATATGATCCAGTGAAAGAACTGGTTCAGCTTTCGTATAAAAACCAGCTTCAATATTCCATACAGCATCTAATAACTCCATCCACTTATCCTCACTTACTGGTTTAACAAAATGTCTATAGAGAAAACGGTCATATAAGGCCTGTAGCTCGGGTTCATCTGGGACCCTATTACTTGCGGCAATCATAGTCCATAATGGAACTTTAATCTCACTATACCCGTCATATAATATACGTTCATTCATAATAGTTAAGAACATATTCAATATGGCTGAATTAGCGTTAAATATTTCATCTATAAATGCTATCTCGGCCTCCGGAAGTTTATTTGTTGTAATTCTTACATAGACACCCTTCTTTAAAGCATTTATATCAAGCGGGCCAAAAAGCTCATCTGGTTCAGTAAACTTAGTTAATAAGTACTTAAAGAATCTTGCATTAATCAATTCAGCAGCACGTCTAGCCATAGCCGATTTAGCAACACCAGGTTCCCCAATCAATACAATATGTTCGCCTGAAATAATTGACAAAGCTAATGCTCTGGCCTCTTCCTCACGTCCTACAAAAGGTCTACTTAACTCCTCAACGAATCTGTGGGCTAGGTGTAATAGTTCACTGATTCCTTTAGACATTACTCTAAACACCTAACTGTAGATATCATAAACACATCGTCCCTTATAGATATTCACTCTATAAGCTAACTTGTAGAGGTACAGATAAAAATAAAAACCCCGGTTGATCGACAGATGCATATATTAGATTGACCAATAAATATGTGAAAAATAGATGAAGAACTCGGTTTTAGCTGAAAGGAAAATAGATGATGAAGAGTTGCTCAGCAGATTACTTCAAACTATAATTATAAATGACTATATTTGGAGATCTTTTATAATATCCTTAACAGTTTTCACCATGATGTTATATTCAGCTATATAATCTTTAATACCTTTAATCTTTCTTTTCTCGAGAACCTTACTAGTTGTGTATAGAGTAATACCAATCATTGTACTTATACTAGTTGGATCAGGCATTGATAGGAATATGTATGAAGTCTTTCTAATTTTCTTAGCCTTGGGATCACTTCCTCCTTCTATGGCAAATTTTGTATCCTCTAATGTTTTCCTTAAATATCTAACAAAGTCCTTATCAAGCTCCATAATACTTCCCCATAATGAATTATCTTAGTAATACCTATTTAATAGACAGGGATAGAGTAATACTTACTTAATGTTGAGAGGTCAAGAATATGGAAATTCCTTGTAATAAGGGATATTACATTTTATTGATTAAAGTAAATAAAAATATAAAAATGAAAGTTGGATCCTTAGGTTTAACAAGATTTAAAGAGGGATACTACATATATATTGGTAGTGCTCATGGACCAGGCGGACTACGTGCTAGAATACGAAGGCATTTAAAGAAAATAAAGAATCCATACTGGCATATAGATTATTTATTAATGGATAAAGATGTATTTATCGAAGCAATATGGTATTTTTTAGCTAAAGAGTCCCCATTTGATCTTGAATCGCTTATATCGAAGAATCTTAACAATCTTTTAGATTTCATTAAGGGTTTTGGATGTTCAGATAAGCCAAATGATCTATCTCATCTATATTATTGCGGTTTAGAATTATATATTTGCATCAATATTTTGAACAGGATATTTAAGAAATACAATTTAACACCTCATATATTTCATGCGACAGATTTAAATACTAGCTAGGATAATCTCTAATTATGCCCATAACTTGAAATCATAGGAGTCGAAATACATATGTCTCAAGAAATCGAATCCCGTAAAACCTCTATTATAGATCTAAAACCACATCAGGAAAACGTACATGTTAAAGTGAGAGTACTAGAAACAAGTCCTCCAAGAGTTATACAAACACGTAAGGGTCCAAGAACTATTAGTGATGCATTGTTAGGAGATGAAACAGGAAGAGTCAAGGCAACACTCTGGGGCAGGAAAGCAGGTACATTAGAAGAAGGAAAAGTAGTAGATATAGAAGGCGCCTGGACATCCAGTTATCGTGGACAAGTACAACTCAATATAGGTAGTTCAACTAAAGTTAATGAAATAGATGATTCTGAAGTACCTCCAAAAGAAGATATACCCGAAGATATGCCTACAGCTCCAACGGAAGAATATAGGAGAAGCCGTGGAGGATTTAGAAAACGTAGGAGTTTTGGAGGTAGATATTAATGTCAGCAGAAGAGCCCAAACCCATTGATTTCTTAGAGAAATTTAATAATATGAAAGAGCAAGTTCCAGAAAGACAGGGAACTTTTCTCGGAGAAGAAGGAGAGAATTTCTATGTAGCTAAAAGTGAAAATGAAGTCTATGAATTAAGTCCTTTAGCATATTATGTATGGCTATTATGCGATGGCAAACATACTGTTAATGAAATGGCAGATAGAATGAGTAGAGATCTGAAAATGGATTTAAACGAAATCCTTGAACCACTACTAATGGCTTTAGATGGATTAATTAGTGTAAATTTAGTTGTCATAAAGCCTTAATAAATCCTATATAAGACTTTTTCTAATTCTATTCTTTTATTTTTAAGTAAATTGTTAGGTTTAAGGTCTAGGGCCATTAATTATAAATTAGAAAAATAAGTATTACCTATATACGGGAATGTTTTGTATGAATAAAAGAAGTGTAAGTAGACAGAAAAGAGACATAGTTGACGTAGCCATAGATTTCCTTAAATTTATAGATGAAAATTATGATCATCAAGAGAGAATAAGGATTTCACTTAGTTATTATAGAGTTTATAGAAAATATATGAATTTATTTCTACAGTCAAGACTAGTCATTGTTGATAGAGACAAATATATGGTTACAGATAAGGGAAGGGAGTTTATTCAGCTAATTAATTTATTAAAGAAGATAATAGGTGAAAATTCAAGTTTTGAAGATATAAAGAGTAGTATTTTATCAGTTAGAGATCAGGATTTAGATATCTATAAAACATATAGTCCTAAAAAGATCTATATAGGTAGTTTTCTTGGAAAAGCTAGAAGCATATATGATATTATAGCATGTATATTATATAATGCCTTATCGCCTACATCAAAAACAAGAGCCATGGTTAAATGTGGTTTAAACATTATTCAGTTTTCTAAATATCTGGATATTCTTACAAAAAATGATTTGATTAAATTAAACCGGGTAAATGGAAAGACAGTATTGATGATCAGTTCTAGAGGCGTCATGTATTTACTTATATATAGAAGAATAGTTAGTTTATTAGCACAGCGATGATATAAAGGATTATAGGTAGTGTAAAAGTGAGTTATCGACTGCTATATGCTCTGATGATTATCTTTATATTAGTGTGGGCAGCTGATTCGCATGTTATAGGATATTCTGATAATGTAAATACCGATCTAAAATATATTTATATTATTGAATTACAAATTGGGGGGAACATTACTAATTTAAGCAGGGAGCCTATACGAATTAATGAAACCGATTTGCTAATCTATAATTATCCTTTAAACACGTCTTCTCAAGAAGTTTTATATGCTAAGTTATACTATAATGGAGTCCCCATTCCATCTAAGGTTGAGAAAAGTGATCAAGGCTATTCATTTATACCAAATATTACTATTAATGACCTTTTGAACTTTAATGAAACTGCTTCATCTAAGGTTTTATTTAGAGTCCGTATTAATGTGACAAAAAGAATTGAGGAGATAAAAAATCTCAGTTTTAGAAATGCGGGATCCTGGGAAGAAATACCAATTACTATGAAGAATTTAACAAATATCACTAGTTTATGGAATTTTACAAATCCACTTATTAAGCTACTATATAAATATATCTTGAGAAGCTATAATAAAACCCCGCTACACTATCTAGCATCTGCACTTAATTGGATAAATTCATATGTAAAATACAACACTAGAGTACCTCCTAGGCATCCATGGGAAGTAGTATTACGTAGAAAAGGTGATTGCGATGATCAGTCAAATCTCGTAATAACTTTACTGAGAGCAGCTGGTATCCCTTCATATCTTGAAACGGGAATGGTTTATGTCTCTGATAGATTTTATTCAAAAACAACCACAGCAGATGGATACTTTACATACGAGTTTATAGGTGGAGGAGCACATGGATGGTTAACAGCTTACATACCTCCATGGGGATTTGTAAGAGTCGACTTAACATTCGCGACTGGAGAGCCAGGCAATTTACAATCAATGCTCAGACATATAGAGAAAGCTGCGTATTATAGTACATTGTTCCCAACGATTCTAATATCCGAGATTAAGAAGGGAGATTATGTAGAACAAGGTGCAAAATTTATAGAAGAGTTAAAGGAGGAAAAAATGAAATATGAAATATACATAAAAATAAAAGCTGTATATAAAGAAGCATACTCATAAGCCACCATTGTATTTAAAATTTTATAGAGGGATTTTAGATAACCTATAGTATGGATGACCGATGACTCCACTTCAGAGGCTATATGCCAATGAAGACACTCCACCCCTAGGGGACTTTATCATAAACATTAATATAATATTATAGATCCCTTTAAGAATGGATCGTTTAAGGCTATAAAGTTTTTGATACAGTATTTTAATATTTCTTATTTAAGCCTATAATTTTAGCTATTTTATTATATTCATCTTCTACAAATCCTATGATGTCGTACCTATGAACTCTTACAAGATGGAGATATAGTCCTCTACGTGTAAATGGACCTCTGCCACAAATGTTGCATCTAAGTAATCCATTACGTAAAGTCACTATTTCACTAGCTACACGATTAACAGCTTCTCTAACAATTGGATACAATACAGAACCAGTTATTCTCCTTAAATCACTCTCATCCACAGACAATCCAACTGCAAGCCTTGCAACATATTCAACAAGTTTAGCACTAATTATACTGATATTGGTCATCAAATTTTCACCTTAACATTCCTTCTACAATTATTGTCGTTCTTTATTGGATATTAAAATATAGGCTTTATAACAGTTTATTAATGGTTAAAAAATTGTTAATGGATCCGTTAAACTATTTTCATGTATCTCTATTAATTTCGATCTACTGCTTATTACATGTTATACTCTAATGTGAGTTGAATTTTTATAGTACATCTTGCTTAATAGTCTCCGTAGATTAGTTGAAGTGTCCATAAATATTTAAGATTAATTGGTTATGGTGTATGGTTTGACACGTGATCCTGTATTTATTGTTGGAGTTGGGATGACTAAAATTGATAGATGGTATACACGTAACGCTAGAGATCTTTTTTCAGAGGCCATGGTTAAGGCCGTAGATGATGCTGGAGGTGTTAAGCCTCAGGCTCTAGTTGTTGGAAATATGACCTCTAGTGTATTGATGGAACAAGATAGTCTTGGAGCGCTTATGGCTGACTACAGTGGTTTGAGGGGAATACCTTCATTTAAAGTAGAAGCTGCCTGTGGTAGTGGTGGTGCAGCATTTTATACCGGCTATAGCCTTGCGGCTTCCGGTTTAGTTGATATAGTTGCTGTGGGAGGTATTGAAAAACTCACAGAAAAACTCACAGCTCACGCAACTAAAGCTCTCGCACAAGCAGCTGATACAGAGTATGAGCTTATCTATGGAGCTAGCTTTACTGGATTAAATGCATTATTAGCCCGTCTTTATATGAACAAGTTTGGATATACAGATGAAGACATGGCCTATTGGCCTCTTAGAATGCATGAATATGCATCTTATAACCCATATGCCCAAATTCCTAGGAAGACAAGTCTTGAGGCTATTCTTAAGAGCCCTGTTATAGCTGATCCTATAAAGCTATTTGATTGCAGTCCGATAGGCGATGGTGCAGCAGTAGTTATTCTAGTACGTGGTGAAGAAAGAGCTAGAGAGATCGCCAAGTCCATGGGCCATGATGTCCTTGTGGAAGTTGCCGGACTTGGCTTTTCAACGGATAGTGTTGATCTTGGCAGTAGAAGAGACTTACTGACCATGGATGCTGTTGTACGTGCAGCTAGAGAAGCCTATGAGATGGCCAGTGTTAATGTAAAGGATATAGATTACGCTGAAGTACATGATGCATTCCATATTACTGGATTCGTATCATTAGAGGATCTAGGTTTTGCCGAAAAAGGTAAAGCTGTAAAAGAGTGGAGAGAAGGTCGTTTCAGAAAAGGCGATAAACCAGAGGTAAACTTTAGTGGAGGTTTAAAGGCTCGTGGCCATCCTGTTGGAGCAACTGGTGTTTATCAATTAGCTGAAGTAACTATGCAACTTCGTGGCGACTTTCCAGGTTATAAGGCCAGTGATCCAGAAATTGGTTTAGCACAGAACATTGGTGGTATAGGTACCTTTGCAACTGTAATCATACTTAGGAGGAGACGATAGTTTGTCCATTGAGTACCGTAGTTTTGACGAAATGGTTGAAGAGCTTCGCGAGCTACGTAAGAAAAGCCTTGAAGGTGGTGGGCCTAAGAAGATAGAGGTTCAGCATAGTAAGGGTAAGCTTACTGCACGTGAAAGACTTGAACGTTTACTTGATAGAGATAGTTTTCAAGAACTTGGATGGCTAACGATAACTAGATCTAGGTATTATGAGGAATTGGGAATTGATTTTCAGAAGGTGAAGTATCTTGGTGACGGTGTTGTTGTAGGATTTGGTAGGATTGATGATAGATTAGTATACATATTTGCACAAGACTTCACAGTCATGGGCGGTAGTATTGGTGAGATGCATGGCCTTAAAATAGCTAGGATTATTGAAATGGCTATTGAAAATCAAGCTCCTGTCATAGGATTATGGGATAGTGGTGGAGCACGTATACAGGAGGGTGTTGCAAGCCTTCATGCAGCAGGCCTTATATTCTCGGCTAATATTAAGGCAAGCGGCGTTATTCCCCAAATAAGCCTTATACTAGGGCCATGTGCGGGTGCGGCTAGCTATAGCCCCGCATTAACAGATTTTATAATAATGACTAAAGGCTCATTCATGTTCATTACTGGTCCTGAAGTTGTTAAAGCAGCTACAGGTGTTGAAACCACTTTTGAGGAACTTGGAGGTGCAAAAGTGCATGCAACCACTAGTGGTGTAGCGCATTTTATAACAGAGGATGATGATTCGGCTTTAAGGCTTACTCGTAAGTTATTGAGCTATTTACCACAGAATAATACAGAGGATCCGCCATATGTCGACACAGGCGATCCATGGGATCGTGAGGATCCAGAACTCGACTCTTTAGTGCCAACAGATCCTACCAAGCCGTTTGATGTAAGAGATATTATTATTAGCCTTGTCGATGGCGGCGAATTCCTAGAAGTTCAAGCAGATTATGCTAGATCAGCCATTATAGGTTTTGGGAGAATAGGTGGATATACTGTTGGTATTGTAGCTAATCAGCCATCAATTAATGCTGGTGTTATTGATATAGATGCCAGTATGAAAATAGCTCGATTTGTCAGATTCCTAGATGCATTCAATATACCAATAATAACACTTGTAGATACACCAGGCTTCATGCCAGGAATAGATCAAGAGCATGGAGGGATCATTAAGCATGGAGCTAAGATATTATATGCATATGCATCTGCATCAGTACCTAAGATCACTGTTATCATACGTAAGGCTTATGGTGGAGCATACATAGCTATGGGCAGTCGTAGTCTTGGAGCAGACATAGTATATGCCTGGCCTATGGCTGAAATAGCTGTTATGGGTCCAGAAGGAGCAGTTCGAATCCTATATAGGAAGCAGGCAGCTAAGCAGCCTGATCCTGAGAAGTTTATGAGAGAAAAGCTTATTGAATATCGCCGTTTATTTGCTAATCCTTATCGTGCTGCTGAACTGGGATATATAGATGATGTAATAGTGCCAAGGCAGACTCGTAAGAAGATCTTTATGGCGCTTGAAGCATTACGTGATAAGCGAGAGGAAGTTGTGCCGAGAAAACATGGAAATATGCCATTATAACTCTACTTTTTCTTCTTAATCTTACCCTTTTTGCCCTTTTCCTTTTCTGATTCCTCCAAAGGTTTTATTCTTACTATAGGCTGGCCTTTATTGACTGCTTTTCCCGGCTCAATATACACTTTTTCAATAATACCGTCAATACCAGCCTTGATCTCGGTAATCATTTTCATAGACTCAATTAAAGCTATAGCACTATCAATAAATACTTTATCGCCCTCCTTAACCTTAATGTCAATTATACGACCAGACAAAGGTGCTACAACGACGCCCTTTTCAATACCAAAAGTTGTCCTTCTTCTTTCAATCTCCTTAGCTGAAAGCCCTATGGGTATAAATTCTATTATTTTCTTTATAATAGCTGGGATACCATCAATAATTATTCCTGAAGAAAATCCATCAACCCTTATTCTATGACCATTAATGTCTAGTATAGCTTGCCTAAGATCTTCATCAAAACCTAAGACACGAACATGATACTCTTCATTTTCACCAATAACTTTGACTATATAACCGTCCTTTTCCTCTTTAACCTCTATCTCCATTATATCTCCAAGAGAAGTTTCGATCCGATATCTTCTAGACATTTTAACACCATTATTTTACTGTTAATAAGTATAGTATCCAGCATCCATTATTAAATCTAAGGTAGAGGGCCTCTATAAATGATTTCATGGGAATAATTAATATTATAGTCCAGTATTAACAATATTCTTCAGAATAAAGTTTCTGGTGAACTACATGCTACCATCATGGGTCTATAGTTTAGCCGAGGAAATTTTAGAAAAATCTATCGAATACCCAACAATTCTCGGTGAAGCATATAAGGATATAGTTGAATACTATGCAGAAGTACTATCTAATTATGGGGTACATACAACAATTTATAGAGTGCCAGATGATTACTTAAGGAAATACCTCAATAAGTCAATGAACCCGGATAAACCCAGGTACATACTAATTGCAAGAATAGGGTCTGGGGAAAAAGTTCTACAGTACAATGGGCATTACGATATCGTAGCACCTGGTAAGGGATGGACTGTTACAGAACCATTTAAGCCTAAGAAAATAGATAATCGCCTATACGGACGCGGCTCAACCGATATGAAAGGCGGTCTTGCAGCCTTTACGGCAGCTATAGCTTACTTAGCATCTACTAAAGAACCGCTCAACCATGTTATAGAAATAGCTTATGTACCCGACGAAGAGATCGGCGGTCTAACAGGTACAGGCTATCTCGTTAATGAGCTAGGCTCTAGACCCAATTGGGTAATTATTGGAGAGCCTAGCGGCTTAGGTACTATATGGATTGGGCATAAAGGAGGTATTTGGCTTGACGTTATTGTTAAGGGTAAACAAGCACATGGCAGTACTCCATGGCATGGAGAAAATGCTTTTGAAAAGATGGTTTACATAGCTAAATATCTTATTGAAAAAGTTAAACCCATTATTGAGTCTAGAATAAGTAGATATGATTATGATGAAGAAGAATCAAAGAAGGCAACAATGGTGCTAGGAGGAAAGATATATGCCCCAGGTAGTCCGAACATAGTTCCAGGCGAAGTCAGTTTTAGTATTGATAGAAGGTTGATTGTAGAAGAGAACTTAGAGGAAGCTGAAAAAGAATTAAAGAAGTATATTATGGAGGCTGCCTTATTTGCTAAAGCAAAGGTTGAAATAAACGTTTTGACAAAACTCAGCCCATCATTCATACCTCCCGATTCCGATCTAATAGATAAAATAAATAAAATAGCATACAAAGTCCTTGGGTTTAAGCCGAGAAAAGTGGTCTGCACGGGAGGACTTGATCTACACTACTATACCGATGTTGGTGTGAAAGCTATATCTTACGGCCCTGGCCAACCTTCACAGGCGCATGCAGTTAATGAATATATTGAACTAACCGATCTATATAGATCTATTGACATATACGTAGAACTCGCTAAGAATGCATTTGAATAACTATGTTGAAGAGACTATATGGTGTAAAAATACATTGAGAGAACAAATACTTATAGATAATAATAACACTAGATATATAGGATTTCTATCTAGATTCATTAATTTCCTAGAAGACGTATTAGACGATGCATGGTGCGAGGACATATTTATTGATAAAAGCATCTATAGTAATAGACCAATTATTCCCAATACTATAGAAATTGAACCATATAAGTGTAGTTACGATCCTTTAGAAAGTATTAGTGTATTTAGTAGTCAATGGGATATCGATGAAATTTCCATTACTATAGGAAAGGGATACTATAGCCTTAATGAATTATATTTTTTAATACCTAGTATTTATATTGAAACACTACATTATCTAATGAAAAGCTATTCAAGTAAAACAATAACTAGTAAGAAAGAATATTTCTTAGCTATATTATTTAATGGAAAGGGATTCCTTGTTGAAGGAGAGGTTGATCGTGTAAGAATACCCTTTATACCTCATTGTTTATCATCACATACGCATCCCTCTCATATGCCTATACCTTCTAAGCGAGATATAGAAATGATATTGTATATGATGCTGAATAGAGGATTTCTCCATGTTATCGAGACCGTGGGAGCTTCGCTTTACATATATAGGGTTAAGCCATTAAGTGAAAATGATTTAGTTAAACTAAGAAGTATAGAGTCTTTAAATAATTATCGAGATGTTATAAATGTTTTTAAAACCATAGAATCTGTTAGAATCGAATATAGATAGTTTCATAATTCAATAAACATATCAATATACTTTCAAAGTTCCTTCATAGACACCTGTCTAAGTGTTAGAGGAAAACTATTTATGAAAGAGCTTAATTTTTAAAACCCCAGTGTGTACTGAAAAATAGACAATAATTTAAAGTGAAGAGGAAAGCTTAGGCGGTCATAAGATAGGAGTGGAATACGGCGTGACAAAATACAGGATCTTAATAGCTAATAGAGGAGAAATAGCTATTAGGATTGCAAGGACTATTAGGGAATTAGGCTGGATATCCCTTGGTATCTACACTTCTATAGACAAGTATAGTCTCCATAGGAGATTTATGGATAGTGATTATCAAGTATCTAATTATCTTGATATGGATGAAATAATAGAAGCTGCACTAGAACTAGGTGCTGATGCCATTCATCCTGGTTATGGATTTTTATCAGAAAATGCATTATTTGTACGGAAAGTTGTTAGTAAAGGACTCATATTTGTAGGTCCTCCACCGGATATCATGGAGCTTAGTGGCGATAAAGCTAGAGCTAAGAAAATGGCTGAAGAAGTAGGTGTACCTACTTTACCATGGAAGCTAGTAAAGAAACCAGATGACGTAATAGAATTTGCTAAGGAGTATGGATATCCTGTTTTATTAAAGGCTGTTGGTGGTGGAGGAGGTATGGGTATGAGAGTAGTCTATAATGAAAAAGATGTTGAAAAGCTATATGAGCAGGCTAGTAAGGAGGCTGAAGAAGCCTTTAAAGATAGAAGACTTTATGTAGAGAAATTCCTTACATCACCAAAGCACATTGAAGTACAAATACTTGGTAATGGAGATAAAGTTATTCATTTATTTGAAAGAGACTGTAGTATTCAACGTAGGCATCAAAAAGTTATTGAAGAAGCCCCTGCACCAATACTTTCTTCTAATGAAAGAAAAATTATAACAGAAGATGCCGTTAAACTCACTGAATACATAGGATATATTAATGCTGGTACTGTTGAATTCTTATTCGATCCCAAGACTAGAAAGCATTATTTCATGGAAATAAATGCTAGGCTGCAGGTTGAGCATCCTGTTACAGAGATGATTACTGGAATTGATATCGTTAAGCAACAATTATTAATAGCTATGGGAGAAGGACTGAATCTAAAACAGGATAGTATCAGGATATATGGTCATGCCATAGAAGCCCGTATAAATGCTGAAAATCCTGTTACAATGCTTCCAAGCCCTGGTACAGTATCTGATTATAGAGAGCCGAGCGGTCCAGGTATACGTGTTGACAGCGGCGTGGCTCCCGGATCAACTATCCCCGCTGAATATAATCCATTAATTGCAAAGATCATAGCCTGGGCTCCCTCTAGAAAGGAGGCTATAAACCGTATGTTAAGAGCTCTCCGTGAATATATTATAATGGGTGTTGATACAAATATCTTGCTTGTAAAAAGTATTCTTGAACACCCGGTTTTTATGATCGGTGATCATACAACTAAATTCCTAGATGAGTATATTAATGATATTAAAAATAGGATATTAGGTCATGAAAGAATACAAGCTATAGCATTATCTATACTCATGACACGTAGCGTTAATGGATTCGGATCTCTTGTACCCCGTTCTAGATCACCTATAGAGCCCACTTCTCATAGACTTCAAACTCTTAAGAGAAGGGCTTGGGCTTACTGGAGAGTTATTAAGAGTAGAATGCATACTAGAAGAAGGAGAAGCCGTAGGAAGTAATATGATGATTGATGACGCGGCTGATGTATGATGAAGGGATTAGCTTCTGATTAATTGCCTGCCAGTCCGTAATTAATATATTAGATCATATGAATTTATTTCGTGAATTATAATATATAACTACGACAATATTTACATCCTTTACCATAATCGTATAACTTTATTTTCTATAAGTATATGTGCATCGAGTGTATGTATACGTATTTAAATGAGAGGCGAATTACTTATAAAACCATATATGTAATAGGGTATCCCATGAAATCATAATTGGAGGGTAGAACAAGATATGTCTGATATACCGAAAGAAAAAAGATTTGTATTATGGCTTGAAGAAGTTACAAAAGATGATGTAGTGCTTGTTGGAGGTAAAAATGCTAATCTTGGAGAGATGATTCGTGCAGGAATACCTGTGCCTCCTGGATTTGCAGTAACAGCTTATGCATACAAGTACTTCCTTGACTCAACAGGTCTTGGCGAGAAAATCTATGCTATGCTAAGAGATCTCGATGTTAATGATAAGAAAGCATTAGATGAGGTAACAAGTAAGATCAGGCAAATGATTAAAGAGACGCCTATGCCTTCGGAAGTAGAAGCAGCTATTAGAAATGCTTATAGAGAGTTAGCTTCGAGACTAAATATTGATCCCTTAAGGCTACGTGTAGCTGTACGTAGCAGTGCTACTGCAGAAGATATGCCAGAAGCGAGCTTTGCCGGTCAGCAAGAGACTTACCTAAACATCTATGGAGAAGATGCTGTTGTTAAACGAGTCAAGGATTGTTGGGCTAGCCTTTTCACTGCACGTGCAACATTCTATCGTGTAGCCCAGGGTATTCCCCATGAAAAAGCCTTGATGAGCGTTACCGTACAGAAGATGGTTAATAGCCGTTCAGCAGGCGTAATGTTCACACTACATCCAGTTACTGGCGAGACAGACGTAATAGTTATTGAGGGTGCATGGGGTCTTGGGGAGGCTGTTGTTGGCGGTAAAGTAACGCCTGATGAATGGGTTGTTGAAAAGGATACTTTAAAGATTAGAGAACAAAAGATCAATAGAAAGAACATTGCTATAGTCTTCAATCCAGAAAAAGGCATAAATGAGGCAATCAACCTCCCTGATCCTAGATTCCCATTATTTGATCCAGAGACTCCAAGTCTTAATGAGGAAGAAGTTAAGAGATTAGCTGAACTAGGTAACTTGATTGAGAAACACTATGGACGTGCAATGGATATTGAATGGGCCATCGACATGGACTTGCCATTCCCGGACAATGTATTCATTGTCCAGGCCCGTCCAGAGACTGTATGGAGTGTTAAGAAGGCTAAGGAAGAGGAGAGAAGAGTTGAGGTAAAGGGTGAGAAGGTAGTTAAACTTAGTGAAGCTAATGTAATAGTTCGTGGATTACCTGCAAGCCCAGGTATCGGAGCAGGGATTGCTAGAGTAATTTTTGATCCACATGGTAAGGAGGCTCAAGAGTTTAAAGAAGGAGATATATTAGTTACTAAGATGACTGATCCTGACTGGGTACCATTAATGAAAAAGGCATCTGCCATAGTTACTGACGAAGGTGGTATGACTAGCCACGCAGCCATTGTCAGCCGTGAACTAGGTATTCCATGTATTGTTGGTACTGGTAATGCTACAGAAGCCATAAAGACAGGGATTGAGGTAACTATTGATGGTAGTCGTGGTGTTGTCTATGAAGGTATTGTCGAAGATCTCGTAAAGCCTAAGGAAGAGGCTGCTGCAGCAGTATCTGTTGGTATTAGTCCTGAACAATTATTGCCACTCTATCCAGTAACTGCTACAAAGATCTATATGAATCTCGGCGAGCCGGATGCTATTGAGAGGTACAAGGACTTACCATTCGACGGTATTGGTCTCATGAGGATCGAGTTCATTATTACTGATTGGGTACAGTATCATCCAATGGCATTAATTGAAGAAGGTCGTGGAGAATTCTTTGTGGACAAGCTAGCAGAGGGTGTTGCCAAGGTAGCACAAGTGATTTATCCAAGGCCTATAGTTGTACGATTTAGTGACTTCAAGACTAATGAATATCGTGGACTTAAGGGCGGCGAAAAGTTTGAGCCTGAAGAGAGAAACCCAATGATTGGATGGCGTGGTGTTAGCCGCTATATTCATCCAAATTATGAGCCTGCATTTCGTCTAGAGGTTCGTGCTATAAAGAAGGTTCGTGAGGAAATGGGA
>CAZVWZ010000013.1:0-19144 GCA_964631195.1 uncultured Desulfurococcaceae archaeon | reverse complement strand
TTAAGGGCTTCAGTAGCAGCTCTACGTATGTTTCTAGGAACACTTGTATCATTAATAATATGTATAAGCATTATCATAGCTTGTCTTATTTTAGCTTCATTGTCTATTGGTATAGGTGGCTTAACAGCCATTATTTATCAACCTCCCTTAAACTATATGTAGTAAATACACATGTAGTATACCAGTTTTAAATTAATCCCTATAAGTTAATAAAAAGCATTTATCGCACCATTAATATACTCTCTAATACATACCTAGTCAATGGAGAACATAAGAGTGAAGTGACTAAATTGGCTAGTCGAAGTGAAGCAGTAAAGAAAATGGCTGAACTACTAAAGCTTGGAGCCATAATGCTTCCACAGAAATGTCCAGTCAAGAATTGCAATCTTCCATTATTTAAACTTAGATCGGGAGAAATAGTATGTCCTACTCATGGAAGAGTATATCTTGTACGTAGCGATGAAGAGGCTAAACAAGTACTATCTAAAGCATCACTTATGCAAGTTCTTGATGCTTTAGAGAAGAGAGTTATTGAAGTACTAAATAAATCAGGTAACAATATGTTATCAGCAGGCTATAGAGAGATCATTGGCTGGCTTGAAGTCTTAGAAAGGATCATTAGGATTAGAAGAGAATTAGTTAAGACCCCTGAGGAAGGGAAAAGCTGAATGAATAATCTCTAGAACCTCTGACTTAACAGTATCAAGTTCTTTCGATCCATCAACTAAAATAAGCAACCCTCTATTAACAAGTTCAAGATAGATCTCTCTTACTCTTCTAAGAAGCTCAAGCTTTTCATATTCGGGAAATCTACTGAGACCTTCTTTTCTAGATAATCTCATTAAACCGATCTCGGGTTCTACATCAATGTATATAGCTAGATCCGGGTTCCTAGCATATTTATTTAGTTCAAAAACCCATTCAATAGGTGCTCCCTGTGCCCCCTGATACGCTATACTTGAAAAATAATATCTATCCATAACAACAATTTTACCCTCTTCAAGAGCTGGCAATACCTTACTTCTTAAATGGATGAGTCTATCAGCTGCATATACTAAAGCATCTAGTTCAGCTGATCTAAATTCACTATAACTTTTCAACGCTTTTACAAATAACGAGTCTGTAGGCTCATATGTATATAGAGCATTATAACCAATATTATTGAATAGATCGACAAGCCATCTAGCAATAGTTGTCTTACCTGCTCCATCAAGACCCTCAATAACTATTAGAATACCTTTCCTCAACAACTAATCCCCCAAGATCTCTTCTATATACTACATATCCATTACTTGACCTAATGTAATCTATCAAGTCATTAAAATCGATTACCTCAAGCAGTGGTATATTAGATAGAATACAGCCAACAATAAGTATTGGTTCGGCTTCGCCCACAACAATACATTTAGGAGCTGTATCATATTCTTTGAGAGCATATATGATATATGAGCCAACGGTAGAGCCCCTAGTACCAGGGATAATAAGTACCTTATCCTTAAAAGAGCCCCCATAACCTCTAATAATACCTTTAGATGGATCAACTTCGCCGAAAAAAGATATTTTATGACCAACTATAAATGGTTCACCGGAGCATTCCCCAGAAACAATTTCCTTTACTTTAAAAATTTTCATTTAGTCATAACCCTCCTAATAATATCTTTAAATCCTAGTAAAGAAACTTCTAGTCCATGTAGCTTAGACAAATAGAACAATGCTTTACCACTATTAGTTAAAACTTTATCTGGTTTCTCCTTGAACTTAGAAACTATAGGGCACGTGCCATAAGCTATGTATATGCCTTTACTTCTAAGAATCCCAGTATATTGTTGGACCTCGCTAATGAAGTTATACGGTACTGTGATTAGGAAAACCACATTCTCTTTAACACTCTTATACTTAGATATCATATCAACCATATACTTAAGTTCTTCAACTGATAAATGAGGACATCCAATATAAACAAGTGTTTTACCTGAAATATCTGGTGTTGAAGAATATTTATTGTAGAAATCCATAATCTCTCTTCGATCTATTAATATATTTTCAATATGATCCTCAGCAATGTATGTATTCCTCGGAGTTATATTATTAAGAACTATTAGTGCATGATTGCCCGTAGCCGCTGCACTAGCTAAGAACTCCTTTATCATATAAAAGTTCCAGGCCTCTACGTTTTCCACTAATGGTATACCATGTATTTTATCGCCTATATAGAGTCCGAGAATGCTTGCGTCAGCTTCATCAACAATATTATGCTCGATCTTTATCCCATACTTTACAGCTCTATTCTCTAAAATATGTAGGCCTGCATAGTATGTCCTACCTGTTAATGCAGATGCAATAGTTAATGGACCTCCCTCCCTATTAGTACGTGCACCATAATATGAATTAGCCATTGCAACAGCATTACTTTCTCCCCAAGCAAGATGTTCATTCGGTATTGGTTTACGTATAGAATAGGGTATACATGTATATGTCGGTTTAGCTCCCATCCTTTCAAGTGCATTGATGATTCTCATTTGACCCGTAATGAGATCCTTGCTAAAGATACTTGTCTTGCCGAATAAGTCGATGCATGTTGGATTAACTGTTGTAAAAACTCTAAATGATCCACCTATTTCAGCTAGTTTTTCAATAAGTCTTAGACCCGGGTCACCTATATTACTGTAGGAAACTCCAGAGATATGTACATGGTTAACTCTAACAAGTCTATCAGCACCAAGACTCTCTCCAACCTTAACTATTATCCTTATAGCTAGTTCTACAGCTTCACCATATTCTCCATTAAGCATCTTCTCCTCAATACTACTAAGATA
Source organism: uncultured Desulfurococcaceae archaeon (assembly GCA_964631195.1). Classification (GTDB taxonomy): domain Archaea; phylum Thermoproteota; class Thermoprotei_A; order Sulfolobales; family Desulfurococcaceae; genus CAZHDB01. The sequence goes on along the minus strand of CAZVWZ010000013.1, from coordinate 16,328 downwards.
CATCAATGTACACCATAGGTTCATGGAATGGGTGCTCTGCGGAATAAATCCCTTTTCTTGCCTAAAGGTATTGTTGCATCTATTCCCATTTTATCTACAATACCATTATTGCCACTAGGGTCAAGTGTACTACCACGAGCACCACTTACAATAATTAGATCCTTTGAGGCTTGGAATCTTGTGGCAATAGCCCATTCAATTTCATACGGATCATCTATGTTAATATCGTCATCAACTACTATGACGTGTTTAAGACTTGGATGGCCAGCAAAAGCAGCTAGTATAATGTTCTTAGGCTCTCCATCGCTTGTCTTTGATATAGATATTACTGCATGAAGCCATCCTCCGCCACCAAATGTAAGCCTTACTCCTTTCACATTTGGAGATACTCTTCTAACACTATCCCAAATCAAGGCCTCCCGTGGAAAGCCCATCAAGAACAAGTGTTCTTCAAGGCCTGGTACAATAGCGTGTATAAAATGTTTCTCAAATATTCTATTAACATATATTTTCTCGAGTTTAAATACAGGCTGCAATCTCCTCTGATCAGGTATACGTAGTATATCAACAAAGGGTCCTTCCCAATCAGTCTCTCTTAGAAGATATCCCTCTAATACAACCATAGCTGTAGATGGTACAGGTATATTATGCAATGGTGTATATACTACCTTTAATTCATTATTCAAAAGTCTATTGGCAATCCATAACTCATACACACCAAATGGTGGGCTCATAGCACATGCTAGTTCTATAACAGGATGTAGGCCTAAAGCTATTGCTACTGGTGTATCTTTGTCTTTCTCCATGTATTCTTTATATATCTTATGCAGATGTCTCGGCACTATTCTAACCGTAGCTTTACAGTCATCGTATCTCATGATCCTGTGATATGAGGCATTACATGTTTCATCAATACAAGCCAATATGATGGAGCTTGTTAGGAAATATCCTCCATCCTCTCTATAATATTTTATAAAAGGTATATCTAAGAGAGAGGCTTCTATAGGTGTAAAATAGTTTCCAAAATCCTCTTCTCCAGGCTTTAATGGATTCTCAAGAGCTGAAACTAGTTTCTTATAAGCATCAAAATCGTTCTTAGCATTAAGGTAGCTATACAATCGATCTCTAGATGTATAAAGATTAGTATATATGCCTATAGGAAGGCCTTTAATGACAGCTTTTAATGGATCTTTATATTGATATGCATATCTAGTGATCATCAATTCCGGCTTGATATAACCAAGATCTTTAGCTAATAGTATATTATTATAAAATTCTTCATAATACAAATCATATCCCTCTAATCAATTAACTGTTCTGTATAGTTCTCTGTTAATCTTATTCTAGAAAATCTTATGAATTTCGGTTTACCATTAAACAGTGTCTTTATAGCCACGGTTCTATTAGCGAAATCTATTCCATAAATTATGCCCGGATACTCATCTATACCATCACTAGATACAGCCACATAAAGACCCTTTTCAAAACCAGGATTGTAGACTCTAACCTTAGAGACACCATAGATCTCTCTAATTCTATCCATATGTAAAGCCCTAGGTTGTACTGGTGTAACTATATGGAGCATATCTGGAGTTCTTGAAGCATAATAGACCTCTGCATTAGCTATATTAGATATTTCATTAGCGTCTATTTCCTGCCCAAGGAATAATGGAAATCCACTTAATAAAAGATCATCCATTTTAAATCTCTTAATAGGAGCAGTTTCCAAGAACTTACGGTATCTATTGCTTCTAAGCCTTCTTCTCTCATCTCTTGTTCTAGCTCTTGCCACCAAGGGCGATGATAATTCATATACTTTCATACCGATTTTTTCAAACCTTCTAAATATACCCCACGAATTGTTTCCTAAAACAACTATGGCATCTGGAGATATTCTTTCTATAAGTCTATTCTTATAGTCAATCGCATAGCTATCCTGTATCCAACCATCAGTATCTATAACAACAATATTGACATTGTATCTAGAGAATGCATATTCAATAAGCCTATTAATTTCATATATTATTCTATCAGTATAGTGTTGAGGTCTTATATCCCCTATAAATCTCATAACAGATGGATCGAGTTCTCTCATCCATATCACAGATTTATTATATAGGGACATTGATATGAAGCCTGGGGGGCCAATATCTGCTTGTCCAACATCAGAATCTATTATCGCTACCTTCAATCCCCTACTATAAGCTATATTAGCAAGTAGTATTGTAAATGATGACTTGCCGCAATCAACTCCTCCGAGAATTACAACCTTTCTCATTTCCCTATTTATTATTTCATTAACGACCGATAGCCAGGTACTAATTGGTTCCTCATTACCACTAGGTTCTTGTAGACTTGCTCCATTTCCCATAGTAATTTCTAAAATACTATCTTCTAAAGCCAGGACTACGTAGCTCCTCATACTATGTATTATGGCCTTTTCTCCTAGACGATAATTTTTGCCAAGTATTGATATAGAGCCTTTAGAAACAACTATAGCCGCAGGACCGAATATCCTTAATAATTTATTTTTGTTCAGTTCTATCTTCAACATAAATATCCACCGGAAATCCCTCCTTTAAAGCAATAATTATCGCTGCATATAGGTCTCTTTTTCTAGTTATACTATTGTCTATATTACTTCTTATATTAGAAAGTATTCTCTCAATAAACGGGTTTCTATAGCCATGAGGGGTGCTGCCAACCTCGTCAACGGCTTCAATAACAACTTCATTTTCGACGGCCTTCCTGATAATATATGCTATCTCTAAACCTCTACCACCAATACCTACTCTAACCACTTTCTCTTTAGCAGGGATACTAGCAAGTAGATCAGATACATATTTTCTTAGAGAATCAATATCCGATATATGATCCCAATCAATTAATTCACCATCGGCCAAGGCTATAACAGTATACTTACCGCCAGGATCAATACCTATTGATAGTAGATTGTATACTTTCTTATCTTTTAATGCAAGAATAGCTTTTTCTAAAACATATCTTGTCCCCTTGGGATCATAAAACACTTTAGCAACTTTATCTTTGAATTTTTTAAATACATCGATGGAGTCAGTATATATGACGTCGTTAGTTAATACTTTAAAGTTTAAGGAATCAGGTACATTATATTGTATACCACGAGCTCTCAGTAATTTGACAGTATTCATATACCTCTTAGGATCATATATTATTATGACTAGTCGGCGTATAGCACTATACACCTCAAATCAATATAACATATCAGGCATCCCTAATAATAGTGGTGGGTAATATATTGATCAAATATACTGGATATGAGATCATAGATAAGATGCTTAAGGATAATAATTCATTACTAGTATATGGAGAGGCTGCGACAGGTAAAACAAGTCTTCTTCTACATATAGTAAAAACTATATCAATGAATGGATTAAATGCTCTATTTATAAGTACAGAAGGCAGTTTATACCAAGCTAGAGTATCTCTTGAACCAGAGAATTACTCAAACGTTTTATTTACGGAGATATATAGTCTTGATGAACTATTAGAATATATTTTATTATATGTTCCTCTACTTCATAAATTAAGATATATTGTTATTGATAGCATTAACGCTCTTTATAGACTATCCTCTTGGGAAGAAGGTTCTATTGAAAAATTTGGATTAATAAATGCTTTACTAAAGAAACTTGTAAATAAGAGAAATGGATTACTATTTGCATCTGCCCAAGTAAGAGCAGTTGATGATAGTAGTGAAGTCATTGCCTCAGGAATGTCTATTCTCGAGTATTGGTTTGATATTATAATACAACTTAGAAGAGAAAATGGGAGAAGAGTTTTAAAGATTATAAAGCCTAGAGGCTATGAGAGAGAACTCATAGAGTTCAAGATTACAAGTAAGGGGATTGAATGGATTGAATATTGATTTCGCAGTAAACTTTATCAAGTATTATGGAGCTGCAATGGTCGCGAACGCTATGCCTGTATTAATAAAGAATGGTACTCCAATGGATCGAGGCTTAATTTGGATAGATAATAAGAGATTACTTGGAAACGGGAAAACTTGGGAAGGATTTACAATAGGGGTTATAGGTAGTTATTTAGCCTCAATGGCCATTTCGATCTTCTTTGATGATCACATACTATTTTTCAAACTGTGGTTGGCATCCATTGCTGGTTTACTTGGAGACATCATTGAATCATTCTTTAAAAGAAGACTGGGAATAAAGAGAGGTGAACCTTTACCGGTATTCGATCAATTAGATTTTGCTATTGCAGCAACAATAATTTATCATTTGATGGGAGAATTGAACATATTTAAGGATTCGTGGTTTATCATTCTATCCTTTACTTTAATAATTGCTTTACACTTGGTTACAAATTCTATAGCATACATTTTAAGATTAAAGGATAAGCCATGGTAAAATCTAAGAGGAGAATTTTATGCTAGTCCTTCATATCCCTTAGATACACTTAATAGGAATACTGTTGTTGAAGCTATAGTAAGTATCACTATGATAATTAATAATATCATTAAAATAGTTCTCTCATCTCTAGCTTTTCTAAAGCCCTTTGGTCTAAGTGAAGGTTCTAAATGAGGCATTAGCAATGATACAGCTGCAGTTAATACTACTAACACTGTAACTAATACTGATAAGCCGATGGCACTAAATCCTATTGTTGTAGGAAACATTGAATAGAGTCTTAAACTACCATACCAATCACCTAAAATTATTGCAGATACTATGAATGATGAAGTAACGATAAGCTTGCCTATCCTCTCTATGAAATATTCATATTCAAATATGTGGCCAATAACTGTTTTAAACCTATATTTTCTAGGCACTCCATACACCTACTAATCCACATATGCTGTTACAGCTATGTATTCATAGGTGTGGGAAATAGCTTTTATCCCTAACGATTCTATTGGATAGAGAGTAGTGTATAAGCGGCGTATAAGGTGTTTAGTAGTGAAATATAGGCATGTAGTTGGTATATTCCTGCTTATAATAGCAGTTATATCTTATATTTATTTAGCATATATGCTACCAGCTAATGAGATAATGGATGATAGTGTTGGATGGTTTCATAAACATGTTATTAGACTTATAGTTAAAGAAGAGAATTATAGTGATCAATATCTATGGTTTCCGAGATCATTTGATCTACTAAGAACACCTATACTTATTGATAAAATAGTTGTTCTACTTGGTTTAGCTAATAACCCAGGATTATTAACAATTATCTTAGGAGTAATATTAGCTATTATAGCATATATCATTGGTTATTCTATATTTAAGGAGCCAATAGCTGCAGGCATAGGTTCACTTATTGGTGTACTGACACCTACAACACTATATTGGTTTAAGATTAATATGTTCGGCTCCTACATTGCTGGCGTAATAGGTATGTTAACGCTTATTACAATAGGCTTTGCTTTGAAGAAAAATAGTAAATTGGCTACGATACTATCTATAATATTGTTCGTGGCAACATGGATGCTCTGGAGCTCGGCTTGGTTTATACAAATTGTTTATAGCCTATATATTATTGCATTGATATACAGTGGTAGAATAACAAAGAATTCACTATATATAGGATTAGCCCTTCTAGTGTTCTCTTTACCAATAAATCTTATAGGCATATCATATTATATAACGATATATCATGTGTTTAGCATAATACTTTTAACGATATCATTGATCCTTGCATATGTAGAATATAGAATTGTGACAAGATTTAGAGAGCCAATTAAGAGGAACATATGGAGATTTCTAGGTGTTTTCATACCTTTTATAACAAGTATGTCTTTAGCGTTAATAATTAATCAAATTGTGGAGTTACCTGGTATTCCTGAGTCTTATCTTAAAGCATATAAGCCATTTGCAGATTATATGGCAGTAGCTATACTAGCACCATTCTCAATAGTATTATTCCTTAGAGCAGGATACTTTGAAGAGATCGAGAAATCATTTATAGAGTTCTTAGCAATAGCTGGCTTCATGACTAGTATAATAATCGCTTTTATTGATCCATCATTATCAGTATATTCCAGCATCTTTGTTGCCCCTATAATAGCTTATGGATTAGAAAGACTTGCTACTGTAACAATAAAAGGTGTAAAATCAAAGTGGAAATATCTATATTTCATAGGAACTCTGTGGATTATACTTTCAGCTGTTATGGCTAATGCATATGCATCATACACCATATCCACTGCTAAACCCACAATATATTATGGCCCTATAACCAGAGGCCTTGTCGAAATACCTCCAAAATCTTCATCACTACTAAATGTGCTAAAGTATGTAAACAATGGATCGCTCGTTATAGTTGACTGGACTAAAAGCTATTGGATTATAGGTTATAGAGATGTATTTGTAATAGCTGATCCTAGCGCTCCTATTTACAATAAAAGATTAATATCTCAAATCCTTGTGAGCGATGAATATTTATCACTTGGCATCATTAACGATCTAGTAAAAGAATGTGGAATAAAAGATGTCTATATATTAGTAGATGAAGTAATAAGTGTAGAAAACACTACGGGAAAAATTAGATCGGCACATATAGGTAGACCTATTATAACAACCACAAGAGAGGGATTACAGCAAGCAAACTTTCTACCTGTAGGTGACACAGCTAAATTTATAGATTATTTAAACTTAGCTAACTATAGTATTACAAAATATATCGATGGGAATAAAGCCACCTATGGATTTCAAATACCATTAGCTTGGAAGGAAGAGGCGAAAGAAGCAGTCCTTATTAAACTAATTATAACCGCAATCGATCGGCTAGGCTATTCTCCGGTAAATGACGTATATAGTAAGACTACTTTATATCTACTTGAAGAACAGAAACCTAAATATATAGAATTCATAAACGCGTCTACAACATACTTATACAATATTAGAACAGACTTTATGAGCTATAATGTATACTACATGGTTGCATTATTTAAAGTAAACCTAGAGTCGTTCACCAAGGGCACGGATTAAGGATCAAATATTGGATTTTTATCAAACTTAATCAGTCCACTAGCCATTTTCATTCTCAATCTATACTTTAGATACTTGTCCTCGGGAGAGAACCTAGGCGGATGTGGCACAACTACTTCGGAACCACATACTGGACATTTATCACGTTTAAGAGTATATCTACCACATTTAGGACATTTCCTCATAAGCCATTTCATCTCTTTTCACGCTCAAACCTCATTTCCATACCAAGTGACTTAGCTTCATGCTCAATGTTTCTCAATATATTTGATAATGCTTTTTCAGCTGATTTATAATCATTAGCTTCTATTTCAATAATATATCTTGGAGCACCAAGGGTATATACTTTAGCCTTTATTCCTTCTCCGGATTTTATAGCTATACTAGGTATTTGGAGAAGTACTTTCCTAATATCCTCTATACCATGAGGTTTTAGACTCCTAAGAATTAATGTGCCTCTGATCTTTACTTTCTTTACTCTAACATGTCTTTTTACTTCTTCAAGTATAGGATTTATCCATTCCTCAGGTATTCCAGCCTCCCTTAATGCTTCATCACCACGTAATACAGCTTCTTCGAGTCCATACATAGGATCTCCATAGAAGTCCTCAAGTCTCCATATAACCTGTTCATATGCTTCATCAATATTCTTTCCAATTTTTTCAGCAATTAATTCGATGATCTTGGCTGCCTTAACATATCTTTTCCACCATAGCATCTTTCTCCTACGCTCATTATCTGCAACTTTCTTTAGACTTACATCAACTGTTCTTCTCCTCCTATTAACTCGTATAACTTTAACAACTATTTTCTGTCCTTCCCTAATTACATCTCTAATATTGCGTATCCATCTTGTTGATACCTCACTCCATGGCAGATAAGCATCCATACCCTCATACTCATCTAATTTGACATAAGCTCCGTAATCAAAGATCTTATCGACAGTTGCTACAACAAGTTCTCCAACACCGGGTAATTCTTTCCTAGCTTTAACCATCTATAACCACCCTATCTAGAGAATTACCTCTATAAAACAAATCAAGTATAGTATCTGGTTATTAAAGGATTTGATAGAATTGTAGAGAGAATAAATAGAACTAGCCTAGTTCGGCTATAATCTCTGCATTTTCCCTTATAATATAGGCTTTTCCACCAGTAGGTTTAACAAGTATAGTACCGCAGACTTTGCATCTAGCAGGAAATGTTGCATGGCTAAAAACTATATTTTCAGCACCACACGAACGACAGATTACACGAATAAACTTACTACGAGGCTGGGGAATAAGGATCTTGCGACGCTTAACCATTACCTACCAGCCTCCACAAGCTCAACTTTCTTTAGACGGATACCTCTACGGTGAAGTATATAGCCACATTTTCGGCACTTAAGCTTTAATACAATCTTCTTAGTAACTTTAGCAAAACGCTTTTGCTCAGGCTTTCTCTTACTACCATAGCCCTCCTGCTTTCTACGATATCTACGCTCACCCTCAGCTAATGCCCTTCTCTTACCTGCTTTATAGATTGTTACACTATGCTCTGTATGGGCCTTACATCTTGGGCAATACGTTACAATAACCTTTGGTACCTTCACTACCATCCACACCTCGCAGTACATGACACTCTATGATATTAGGTCTAGAAAGTAGGATAGTTTAGAGAGATATTAAAACTTATGTTTCTATAAAGATAGGCTTGATTGAATAGGCCTTATCATATCAAGTGCGTAATAAAATGCTGCAGCAACGAGATCCATTGAACCTATATCACCTTTTCTCCACAACCTACCTTTATACATAAGATCCTCTTGTGCTTTAACAACGAGATGAAGATCGGGTGTTACCAATAATCTTCCGGACAGATAATCTCTTAATAGAATAGTTATTTTTACAATACCCTTTAAAACACCATAATCTATAGATTCCTCATTTAGTTCAGCACCTAAGGCAGCCTTAGAAAGCCTTAATCGAGTAAGCATTTCAGCATCATCAGTGATCTTTTTAAGATATTTAAAGAAATACTCTCTGGCTAAACCCTCCTTTTTCCTAACTTCGGGAATGGCTATATGTAGTTCCCTATAAAATTCATTAATCAGATCACTGCTCATTCTTAATAATTTTTTAGATCGAAGTTCATCATAACTAAGACTCAAGTATCTATCAATCAAGGTCTTCTAACCTCCAAATTCTCGGTATTAACCACCTCTACCAAACCTTTAATAGCAAGATAAAAACCTATATATGCATCAACTCTAATTGACTCGCCTGAATGAAGCCTATATTCCTTATCTAAAATTCGTATTTGAGGTATTGTAAAATATGGTTTAATAGTAACTGTTCCATCAAGTATTCTAAAATCACTAAATGTATAATCAAAATCGCGATTAGGATCTAATTCATATACGGCTAGACCAGATTTACCATTTATAGAGTATATAAATCTAGATAATCTAGATGTATCCATTGTAACAACGGTATCTATGTCTATTCTCATAAGATCAACTAATTTTAATAGATCGTTATAACTAACCTCTATATAGTGTCCATGATCAATTACATCCAAGTATTGTAAAGCATAGTCTCTAAGTCTAGCTCTTATACCATGCTCATGTTCTTTGAAGAATATTGCCTTATCTTTCTTTCTACCAATGCGTGGAACTAACCGATCTATCATAATGTTACTCAATGTGATGTAATCAACGATTTCCCTACGTGAATCCCTATCTAAAATAGTTAAATGTTCATCTTCAACACGTATATGAAAGCCTCTATTACCTGAAAAAGACACTGTGATCTTTTCAGCTCCTAATTCATTTTCCAGAATATCTATTAATATTAAAGTATCGCCCCAAGCTCTTCTAAGACATTGCTCCGATAATTGAGGTATTTTAGAGATGTTCTTGGACTTACATTTAGGGCATTCCTTTATATCGTCTTTAAATACTTCACCGCAAGATAGACATATTGACACCGCATCCCTACAACCACTATAATGATCTGCATCCATATCAAACATCAAATCTGCTTTAATGAGGCCCTTTGACTCCATATCCCTACTTGAAGGATTTTCATAAAGAGCTACAGAGTAATATAGATGTAGCGGCGGATTATCATTAATATATTCATATAGCTTAATCATTGAAGGGAACTGTAGATGACGAACATAAGTTTTAGAATCTATAGGTTGAATAGCTATTTCACGTTTAGGTAGAAAGTGTGGTTCCTTTAAAATTCTTAAACCATAGTATTTAGTTATAGCCTCTCTTAAAAACTTCTTACTCTGTCCTTGGCGCAACATAGAATACTAACCTGCCCTCTTGCGGTAATATATATTCGATCTTACATGGAATAGCTGTACCAAACTCAAATACTACTTCGTTAGCCGCTTGCGCCGCTCCTACAATATCTGCTAAATAGTCAACGGTATATATTGCACGAGACTCCTCTTCAGACTCAAATTCTATTAATGCACCACTTTCCTCAGTAAGCTCGATTTCTGCCTCGGCTAAATCACCTGAACTCCTTGCAATAAGTGATCTTGTATCTCGGTTTGCGACGAACTCTATGGCATCGCCTATGGGCTCTAGATCCTTTACAAGATCCCTAAATACTGTGCTAAGCATCTTAATTCTCGTCCTAAAAGGTATTTTTAACTCAGGCAATTGTTCTGCAAGAGTTTCTATTGATGGTATTATAAATTTCCTAATACCTTTTCCAAGAAAAGCGACGACAAACCTACCTCCTTCAAGCGTCGATAGCTCTAATCTATCTTCTTTAGTAGCTCTACGAAGAATCTTAGCTAGATCTTCTAAATTGACTCCTATTACTTCTTCTCCCTCAACATTAAACTCGTCAAAGCTTGTACTAGGCATATTAAAGTCTACTAGAACAACTCTAGATGCGTCAATGGCCTTTAATCTAAATCCCTCATCAGTTATACGGAAGGCTGCTTCCTCAATAATTTTACTAACAGCATTTATAGCGTATCTCCATACCCTCGCATCGAAGAATAGTATTCTCATAACCGGATGCCCTCCAAAATATTCTCAATACTACTATTTTAGTTAGAATAGTATATTAAATGATTCCTTCAATGTGTATTAGGCCTAGTTATTATTTCTTGAAAGAATATATTTATTGTATACATAAGAATATAAATTGCGAGATAAAACAATTATTCTCTCGATCAATGCTTTAGACTGTATATGTGTAGGAGTAGAATAGTAAGCTTCTCTTGCAATATTTTCGATTTTCTTTAAGCCTCTAAGTATAGCTTCTAATTCATAGTCCTCCATAACAATCACTTCTAATTAGTCATATTCTCTCCAAACATAACCGCATTTTGTACATTTAAAGAACCTAGTGGCTGGTTCATCAGCAGCCCTTGTCTGTAAGGTCCAGTAATATGCTTCATGATTGCCACATTTAGGACATATAACATCTTTAGTTATAGGTAATCCCCTAACTCGGTCTTTTTCACTAATAACTATAGTCCTATCTTTTTCACTATGTTCAATAACTGTTGTTTGCCTATAACTACTCACATCATGTTTACTAAGTGGCTGTTTATACCCGCATCTAATACATACTAATAGTGTTTCACTATCAACTCTTTTAGGCACCATTATACCCCCGCACTTTGGACAAAATTTCATCGCAATCTACCTCATGAGCTCCACTATGTAAATAGAAGATATGGAGCTACATACTTATTTAATTATCTCTAAACAACTCTCAACTATACCATATTGTTTATGCATACATACATTATCTACAAAATTACATATTCTCCTCAAACTCTGGCCATGCCGTAAGAGAAGTTCTTGAGAAAGGCTTTTAGATATAGAGTATATTCCAAGGGATCCTAGAATCTGCCCTAATACTATAGAATCTGTTATAAAATATCTAATTTCCTCAAATGTTTTTAAACAAGAGATCTCTTTAATGAGGAAAAATTGATCAGCTTCATGACTACAAATAAATGAGAAATCCTCCATAAAATCTGAGCGGTAAACAACAAAGATTATTGAATTATTACATGTCAATGCATATAATATTCTTGATTCCTCCTTAGGTTTCCTCAAAGCTTTTCCTCAACAAGTCTTTTAAATTCACTAAGTTTCTTCTTAATATCTCCAACAATCTCCATTAATACTTTATCAATAGGATATCCCTCTTCAACTTCAATAATGAGTTCCATTGTTTCTCTCAATGGGTGTGGAATCCTATATGATGCAAAAACTACATGGGGATTAGCCATAGCTGTCTTAGCAATAAGGTTTCCTAAAGTATGTCCTTCGCCCTTGATATGGATAATTAATTCGCGGTCAGTTTTTCTCTTGACGCTAAGCTCCATGACCCAGCCCTCCAGTAGGTTAATAGATAAACCACTCTATAAAGCTTATTATAATGTATAATTAAAGAAGTCATTTATTAACAAAGGGCTCGCTCATCAAATACATGTTAAGTGCTTTCTTCCATTCAAGTTTAAGCCTAACTTTACCATCTTCATCTCTATATAAATAACCTAATTCTTCAAGTTCAGCGATGACTTGATCTATTTCCTCAGCTGATCTATTAGTTAAAATAGCTGCAGCTGTAATCAAGTACTTTGCCGTAGTACCGCTTACTTCATACCTAACAGCTTGAATAATGTCGGCTATTTTATTTGCCAACATTATTAACTCATCTGGCTCGATATCTACTTCTATAATATTTCCTTCATATCTCACATCATATCCCATTTTTCTTAGAATCTCCATTAATAATATAGGCGGAAAAGTTTTCCTTATCCTTGAAACTATATAATCTATTGTAACTCTATACCCTTTTTTAGTTCTAATCATTGACCTTCTATACATGCTTAATAGATGCTTAATCTTACTCCATGCATTTCTAATATCGGATTTATATCCATAAAGCTCCACGTAAATACCGTGCTCCCTAAATGTTATACTAATCTCAGGTACACTAATGTTCTCACGTATAAATTCAGCTAATTTATAACATTCCTCTCCATGACATGAAATATGATAAACTCTACGTATTAATGGCATAATCTGTTAAACCCTATTTTTCTTCATATAGAAAATTAATGTATTAAGTAAGTATAAAATCTACTGGATCAACTGTACAAACTACTTATATAAGTATTTTATAGAAACTTTTCTCTTCTCAATATTTCCACATATAGGACAGACCATTGAATCATCGCTTTGCCTCTTTAAAATAGCACCACATTTGCTACAAGAAGCAAGTATAACTCCATGTTGTGGACCTTTAGTAGTTAATTGAAATGGGCTTTTATCATTAAGTACTTTAGCTCTAATAATGTCTCCAAGTCTAAGAGCTTCATACATAGTCTTAATATATTTCTCACTAATTTGAGAAATATGAATAACCCCACTAAAATCAATAGACCTTGAACTAACGCCTTCTATTTGAAATATATCTATAAATGCTATATCATCAGATACTGTTGTAACCACTCCAATAACTACATCTCCAGGTTTCGGATAATTAGGCTTACCTTTAACTTGACTTATAATAACAAGTCTTTGACCAAGATCTATTTTTAAATAACCCACTTGACTAGCCCTAATATATCCATCATCATATGCGTAAGTACCAGGACCAGGCATGAACTCTTCAATTGTATATAGTTTATCGCCAACTATCACTAATCTCTTACTATTCATGGCCCGAACACCTCTTAATACCATATAGGTCAACTTTAATTCTATAGATTCTTCTCCTATGATGTTTATATATCATCTTTATTGGAAACTCTATTATCTCCTCATGAACTATACGTGAATTAAATGCTTTAGCTATTTCCCTTATTAGTCTACGTGCACCACTACTATATTTATGCATTGTATATACGGAGTTACCTAGAGATAATGCCTTTGATAAAAAGATCATATCAATTCCTCTATTTCTCTTTTTAACACCAAATGGAGGATTCATAATGATGGTGTCTATATTATAAAAATGAGTATCTCTTACATCTCCAAGAACGAGTAATGCTTTATATAGTAATCCGTTACTACATAGCCATCTATACGTATAAGCTAATACATCATAATCTATGTCAATACCTATAATTCGGTGTGCACCTAAAAATAATGCACCAATACCTAATCTAAGAGTTCCACATCCTAGATCAAGGATCGTTTTATCCTCAATATCTCCGCGAATGAATGCTTCCCATAAAATCTTCGATGCAACGTTAGATGGAGTAATATATTGTTCAAGATACTCCTTAGGAGAAACATAATCCGGGGTCTTCTCAAGAAATAATTCAAGTTTTTTACGATCAATGTTCATTATCTATCTACCATGGATAACGATACTCCATACTTTCATTTAGGACCATTAATGCCTCTCCTGGAGTTAAAAGTGGTTTATAGAAATCACTAAGATCGTCTATCGGGAGCCTTGGACAACTTGTTACTATGTATATATCAGAACCTAACGCTTGATCTAAGGCAATTAGTCTATCCTTATCAAGATAAGATACAATTGCCTTGTAAACCTTAACATCATTTACTATTAATCTTTTATAGAGCATATCAATAAGCCAAGGCCTATATTGTCCGGGTCTAGAGCCTACTATTAATGTAGCTGTTTTAAATCCATTGTTTATTAGATTAGATACAATATAGTATCTTTTAGCAAGTATTTTTCTACAGATATTGCCGATGTCAATAACTTCTTCTCTTATAATGTCTGCAACAAATACTTTGGCACTAGGTTTTGTTAAACAAACTCCAATACCGTGGAATAATCCGCTTGTAAGAATAAGATAAGTATTGGAACCAGTGTTTTTAACGGTACTATATACACATCCGAGAACTTGTCCTCGTAAAAGAGGTTCTACATTACTTCTTGGTATTATAACCCTATATCCATGAGCTTTAAGAATATTGTAGAGCTTATCTAATAACTTAATATATTGTATACTAGCCAAAAGGACAATATCTTGATCTCTATATTTTCCCAGTACATCAATAATTGATTTAATTAATTTTTCAGTTATATCACCAGTATAGAATGCTTCTATATATAATACTGGTATATTTATAGAGTAACCCATATATGGATATGGATTATGGCCTACATGAATTATAGCGTCTGCATTTAATGCTTTAACCTCATCTACAGGTATATCACAAGCGCCATAAGAGGGAGAAGCTGACAAATAAGTCTCTATATCTTTATCAAGTGACTCAATATAATCTATAATATACCTAGACAAGAACTTTAGGCCATCAGCTATTTGGATTAAGATCTTCCGCGGATTATAATTTGTAATAAAAGATCTTATACGACTAAATTCTAGTTCATAAAGTAAATTCTTCTGATTAAGCAACTGGCTTAAGCCCTGGCTTAAGAGGTTTGAATACTATTCGCGCCGGTAATGGAAGCTTTGATGCTGCTCTCCTTAATGCTTCCTTTGCTTGTTGTGCATGTTCTTTCTTAATTCGAACTTCCATAACAACAGATCCCGGATAGACACGGGCTGCAACACCAATTGGTTTACCAAATGCCTGCCTCATACCATCCTGTAGACGATCTGCTCCAGCAAATGCCATCATTTTATTTTCTCTTAATACATGATGCGGATATATGCGTATTTTCAGGAAGTAGTTCTGATCGCCTATCTCTGTACTAAGGTACTTGTTAGCAATAATACGTGCTGCTTCTAACGCATTATGCCTTATTTGCCCTGCCTCCAATGTAACAAGCAGTGCTACGTAATCATAGTCTCCATGTATGTTGCCCATTTCGAACTTTACAATCTTGGGCTGCGGCACACCAGGTATATACTCTTTTCTAGTATAGGGTGGACCACTGAAATGTGTATAGCATTTAGCTGGTCTTAGAGGCATCTTTACTACACCTTCTTATATCCTAGATATCCTAGAACTAAATAACCCTATATAATGTTTGTTCTAGTTATGTACTACTATACCTTTTATACAGTAAGGCTATAACATAGCTAAAGTACTAGCCTCATTGAGGAGATTAATATGAAGTACATTTTAATACATAGACCAGTTGGAAAACCAGATATTAATACTATGAAAGCCGCTATTCGAATAGTTAAATCGATACTTGAGGATCCATCTAGTATTGTGTCGGGAGGGAAAGTACTTGCAGCATATAGTGCACTTGGACAATGGCTATACGTATGTGTATGGGAAGCACCAAGTATGGAATCGCTTATACCATTAATTAGTGGATTAAGAGATGCAAATGTGGATACAAGACTATATATCTAGTATGAAGTAATGAGCCTTTTAATAAGATCCCTCAAAGAACTTCAGATAAGCTCTTC
>CAZVWZ010000012.1:10500-19366 GCA_964631195.1 uncultured Desulfurococcaceae archaeon | reverse complement strand
AAAGACATGAGCGGTTATGGAGGAGGCTATGGTAAGGGAAGGAAGGGTTGTGGTAGAGGAAGAGGAGCTAGTGGACAAGGCGGATACGGACGTGGAGGTGGAGGGGGACCACCGCCATGGGCTGGGCAAGGCCGTGGTAGATGGGGAGGTAGGGGATTCCAAGGCCCTCGGCCAAGGCCTATCCAGGGCTTTCCGGCTATGTCCCATGGTGTTGTGAGGATAGTGGCTACTACACTTGATAACCGTGGTTTAGAATCAACGATATCTCCAATGTTTGCAAGATCTCCGTATATCACTATAGTTGATATAGTCAATGGACAAATTTCAAATGTTGATTCCCTGCAGAACCCTTATGCTCAAGTACCGCAAGGAGCTGGCAGATTATTTAGTCAATGGATATTATCAAGTGGTGCTATAGCAGTAGTAACTTCAAATATAGGGATGAATGCATCACAAATACTACAGCAAAGTGGTATAAATGTACATATAGTACCTGCTGGCACTAAGCTAATGGATGCTCTTAAAAGTCTTGGATACATAAAATAATATTTGATTAAGGCTAAAGGATCCATGGTGTAAGTATTGTCAGGACCTCCATGGAGGTGGCATTGGGGGGGACATGGTAGGGGTAGAAGACCAAGGCCTAGGCACATATGGTTTATGCCTCGCACGGTAGCATTCATACCATTCAATGAGTTTGGAGAAGCAATTGAAGCAGAACCTATATATCTAATGCCCGATGAACTAGAAGCTCTAAGACTTGTTTATTTCAAAGGTCTTACTCAGGAAGAGGCTGCTAAAAGAATGAATATATCTCGTGGTACATTATGGAGAGCACTTGATAGTGGTAGGAGGAAGCTTATAAGAGCATTAATTGAGATGCGCCCAATAGTACTTGTACCACCATCAACTTCCCCGCCTAAACAGGTGTAATTAATGGGTCATTATATTTCCATGAAAATACTAATAATAGCCATGATATTTCTCATAATAATAGTTTCACTGATCCTATTAACTACAAGGCCGCAGGAGATAGAAGGCCAATATACACCTACATCAGAGACTCAAACTACTAATTTATCACTAATACTAAAGCCTATAAAACAATGTAATGCGACAATAATTATAGATAACAATCCGGATAGCAATCTAATCGCTACATGGGGTTTAAGTATACTTATTGATCTACCTGGTTTGAGGATTTTATTTGATACAGGGCCTAATCCAGAGGTTCTTAAAAACAATATGGAGGTTCTTGGAATTGATCCAAGATCTATAGATATTGTCGTATTATCACATGAACATGGAGATCATATAGGTGGCTTGTCCTTTATTGCTCATGTTAATCCAGGTATTAGAGTCTATGTACCAAGTGGTATGAGTGATAGTGTTAAGGATCGTATTAGGAGTTTGGATGTTGAGGTTATTGAGATTGATAAGACAACGGTTATTGCCAATGGTGTAGCTATTATTGGTGAAATATATGGTCCTCCATGGGAACAGGCTTTAGCAGTATATGTTGATGGTAAGGGTTTAATTGTATTTGTAGGTTGCAGTCATCCTGGAGTCGCAAATATAGTTGGTAAAGCCATTAATGATCTTGGCGTTAAGACATACATGGTTATTGGTGGTTTCCACATGGCTGGAGCATCATTTAGTAAATGCCAAATGGTTATTAATAATTTGATAAGCTATGGTATAGAATATATTGCTCCAATTCACTGTAGTGGTGATAATATTAGATCAATTCTAGCCTCTAGCTATCCTGATCACTATATTGAGTTACATGTAGGTAGCCACATACAAATATAATTTCTCAAATAGATCAAATAGATTTCTGTGCATATGCACAAAATTTATAACGGATTTAGGATAACCTAATACACGGTGATAAGATATGGCCTGGCCTATCCCCGGATGGGGTTGGAGAGGAGGACGTGGATGGGGAGGAGGCTATAGATGGGGCTGGAGTGGACCATGGCCCGGCAGAGGACCATTCAGTTACCTTCCGCCATGGCAGAGACCCGGATGGGTATTTGGACGCGGTGCTTGCTGGTGGCTATTTGGATATCCCTGGGGCCTTAGATGGTACTATCCATACTATTATCCATGGACACCCTACCCAATGTATTCATACTATCCATTGCCTAGGTATTACCCAATGTATCCATGGCCGTGGTGATCAAGTATGAGCTGGTGGGGCTACTACATATATCCAGGATCCCCATACTGGTACTATCCACCAATGCCGCCTGACCCAATGTATCTCATGGCTACTGCTTACCAATGGCTAGTAATACCGTACTACTACATGCTGACACTAGAAATGTATCGTGCAATAATAGATATCTGGAAAAAGAGTATTGAGAATCTAACTAAGATGACTGAATTAAAGCAATAACTGCAAGAGGTGATTATTTATGAGCTACTGGTGGTATCGCTTCATGAGGAGGTATCTACCGTATCCACCTCCTCTTTCACCAATATATCCGATACCGTATCAACCACAATACCCAGTACAGCAGCAAGCAATGCCCCAGCAACCACAACAGCAACAGATACAGCAACCCCAACAAATGCAGCAACAACCGTATCCACCCTATCCAATGTATCCGCCATACTATCCACCTCTACCTCCACCTCCGCCAATGACGCCTGAGGAAGAACTGGCTATGTTGGAGGAGTATAAAAAAGCATTAGAAGAGGATTTAAGGGAATTACAAGAAGAACTAAGAGGTATAGAAGAGAGAATAAATGAGTTAAGGAAAATGTTGAAAAAGGATTAAAATAAATATATTTTTCATAAGATATTAATTCTCATGTATTAGATTTATTTAGCTATTAGGCTATGTATATGCTTGTTCATTATTAATGAACCGAATTGTACTATCAAACATGTATTCTATTAATGAAGGTACAATCTACAAAATTAAGTTTTTAATAAAATAATTATCTTACAATTACAACTGTTATTGGTGCATTTATGGCGACTGTTAAGGCTTTACTGCCAATTGTTAATTCACTGGACACGGTTCTTCCTCTTGCGCCTAATACTATCATGTCATAGCCTCCTTCAGCAAGTTCGTCAAGTATTCCTTTAGCAGTACTCTCAATAGCTGGATCAACTTCTTTCTCCTTGTATTCAGCAGATAATCCTTTTTCTTCAATCCGCTTCTTGGCTTTCTCTAATGGATTAAAACTTGGCTTATAACCCTTAGGCTTTACATAAAGTACTGTAATCTTTGAACCATAGTGTCTAGCTAGGTCTATTGCTAGGTCAAGAGCTCTAAGGCTAGATTCACTACCATCAACAGGTACAAGTATCTTACGATAGAGGAAACTGATCTCATAAGTTGGAGCCTCACGATAAGCAATCATATTCTACACCACCATCATATGATATATTCTCTAACCTATATAAAGACAAGTATAGAGTACAACATGATTATGACTTGAGAAAACTAGATTAATTCACCGCTAATACCAAGTATCTTATTAGTTAGTTTAAATGATTTCATAGGATCATCTGTTATCGCCATTAAAGCTCGGATAGCATCAATATTTTCTGGTACAACAATAGATTCTTGGTGTACGGCTTGTATAAGCATAAGCTCTCTACCATTAACATATAATGAATCTCTCCATACAATAAGCTCTGGTACATCGTAGCGATAACGTCCAAGATCACGTGCAACCTCTATAATTTCAGCAGTACTCTTAATACCAGTTGATTTAGAGTCTATCAATGCTATTCTCTCGTTATGCTCCAAAGCCTCCACTACACGGTCAGGACTGATCTCTTCCTTGAACAATATATTAACAATGTGTACATGCATTAATGTAGTCGGTACAGCAACAGCTGATGTAACTATGTCAAGCCATGGAAGCACAGTCCTAACATCAACACCATGATGGCTGGGAATACTAACCGGGTTAGGTACAATAGCATTAACTGGTCCACGCTTAACCTCCTTAGGATCAGCTGCACGGCGCACAATAACCGCACGCACACGCTCAACAGGATAATAATGATTCAGCGTACATATCAGTCTTAGCAATCCAGTCGTATTACAGCTAACAACACGTACACTCTCCTTGCCAATAGCATCTCGATAATTACATAATGTATTAAAACTCACATCAGCAACTTCCGGCTTCTCACCACCTTGGAAGATCATCTTAATACCGTACTTACGATACAACTCCTTATACTTTATACCATAACCTCCGGGTGTAGTGTCTATGATCACATCAACGCTAGATAACAGATCTTCAATAGTACCATCAACTTCTATTCCTTTATCCCTAAAAACTCCTAATCGATCACTTAATGTATACAATCTGTATCCTTTAGACTTAGCAATAATTGCTCCATAATCTGGAGATACCTTAGCAACACCTACGAGCTCCATATCAGGCATTTTAGCAACTGCATCAGCTATACGCTTTCCAATAGTACCATATCCATTAATACCGACCCTTACAGCCATGGAATATTCACCTCCAAGAGATAGAGAATAAATATTGAATTGGATTAGTTGACCAATTACTTACCAGCCTAGGAAAAGCTTAGCAGACATAGCAAGTGCTTCTAATGCAGGCAAGGGTTCTCCAGCAAGGAATAGCAATAATGCATTGCCACCAGTTGATATATGTACCTTACTTTCATCTATTTCCTCTTCCCTAATCATGGAGGCTAGGTGTCCACCGCCAATCAATATAAATGCGTTACTGTTAAAGACATATTTTAAGAGTGCTTCTGTACCTTTACGGAATCTATCATCTTCAATAACTCCTGCAGGGCCTCTCATAACAATGATCTTTGCTTCCTTAATGAATTCATTATACATAGATAATGTATTGGGTCCAAGATCCATGATCCTATCCGTAACTTTTCCAATACTCTCCTCTTTAATCTCTCCATCACTCGTTAATGTTACGAAATCTATAGGTGTCTCAATAGGTGCGCCACGGAATAGTACGTGTCTAACTCTGGGTATTAATGTGAGAATGCCCTTCTCTTCGAGATATCGTAGGTTATCAATACCTATATTGATACCTTTAGCTACTAGGAATAACTGTGCAAGAATACCTGTTGTCAATATACGATCAGCCATTTTACTAGTTACAAGATGCTCTATAACACGTACGAGATCATGAACCTTTGCACCACCTAATATAAATATTCTTGGTGACTCCATTTTATCAAAAACTTTCCTTAAAGCATTAACTTCTTTCTCAAAAACAGGTCCAGCAGCACTAGGTAAAACTAGTGGAAAACCTACAAGACTAGGTTGGCTTCTATGAGATGTGGCAAACGCATCATTTACATAAGCGTCAAATAAAGGCCCAAGTCTTCGTACAAGAAATGTATTAGCTTGTCTTTCAGGAATAGCCTCTAGAAGCTCCTCAGAAACAAATCTTAAGTTATCAAGTAATATTACTTCACCTGGCGATATCTTCTTAATTTCTTCTCTTGCAGTAGGCCCCATTACATCCTCTACAAATTTTATTTCAAGGCCGCTGTATTTACTAAGCAATTCAGCATGTTTATTTAAAGGTACAAAATCGTGTTCTCCTGGTCTACCTTGATGCGACATAGCTACAACTGCTGCACGATACTTTTCAGCTAAAATTCTTATTGTCTTTGCATGTACTCTAATTCTACGATCGTCCATTATCTCTCCAGTATCTGGATCCATTGGTACATTAATATCTATCCTAACCAATATCTTCTTATCATAAACATCTATATCACTCAATGTAGGTATTCTTGGTAAAACAGGGTACGCCATACTCTCTCCCATAATCATATATGAAAGCCCAAGTATATAATAATAGCTTGAGACAACATGTAGCTATTTTCTACGATATTATTTAGATGATATGATCTTCAATAACACCGGAGTCGATAAGCTAGTTATATATATCAATAGTAGTGCTCCAAGATAAAGTTCCATAGGCAATAAACCCATTGTTAATCCAGTTGCCGCTATAACTAGATCAACTCCGGCCCGCGGCATCATTCCTATACCTATAGTTAGTGAGGAACGTAGATCTAATCCGTAGAAACGAGCTGCAAGACCGCATCCTAAGACCTTACCTATTATACCTGCTATAACAAGACTTAGAGCAACAAACAATGCTTTCTCAAGATCTATAGCTGATACTATGCTCCATGGATCTAGTAGAAGACCTGCATATACAAAGAAGAATGGACTTATAAAGCTTACTAAGAACATGTAGTGATGTCTTAGATTTCTTGAACGTGCTATAGATGCAAGTGCTATACCTGCAAAGTATGCACCTACGATGGGTCCTAGACCAAATATTGCAGATATTGTTGCAAAACCAATGCCTATAATTAATACATGTGTTAATACTGCCTCGCCTACATGGCTTTTTACAATAAATTTTGATACAAACATATCTCCATATCTATATAATAAATAAAATCCTCCAAGAATAATTGCAAGTCCTAAAACAATATGTAAAACAGATCCAAACTGTAGAACTCCATACGTGGCTATCGAGGAAACAATAGCGTATAATATCATTGCATATACATCATCAGCAACTGCAGCACCAACAATTATCTCACCAATCTTTGTACGCAATATACCGAGCTCCATTAAAGTTGCTACAGTAACACTAACGCTCGTTGGCGCAAGTACTACTGCTATAAATAAACTTGTAATCCAACCATATCCAAACAGTGAAGCCACGATTATAGCTAGTGTAAATGTAGTTATAACACCTCCAATAGCCACAACCATAGCTTCAATACCGTAAACACGTAGTTCTTCAATAGACGCCTCCATGCCAGCAAGAAAGATCAACACAACAATGCCGAGCCATCCTATAACAGCTACATTGGCTGGTACATGAATTATACCCAAAATCGTTGGACCAACAATAATTCCTGCTAATAAATCTCCGAGTAAGGGTGGTTGTTTAAATCTTGCAACGAATTCTTCAAGGATCTTTGCAAATATCAAGACTATCGTTAAATCAATAAGGATTATTACCTCTTCATTCATTAAATCCACCGACAGTTCTGAGGATATCCAATCATATAATAATAGTATATAATAATATAAATACTAGGTAAGAATAAAACTGTAAAAACATTTAGAGGGAGGATCATGCCTTATCGTGTAAAAGTAGATCTAAATAAATGTATAGCATGCGGTTTGGCATGGACTATATGCGATAAAGTGTTTGAACCCAATCCTGAAATGGGCAAGAATACTATAAAAAGTGATTATAAAATTGAGGAAACAACTGATTACTCTATAGGTTTAATACCGGATGAACTATACGAATGTGTGAAGAATGCCGCGGAGAACTGTCCAGTCCAAGCTATCTCTATTGAAGAAACATAATCAGCTTATTAAGCATGTATTAGTTTAAAGGAATAATCTTAGCTCTGTCAGAAATTATAGCAGATACTCCCTCCGGATCAATAATTATGATAGTAAATGGTTTAGCAACATTTCTAGCATCCTCTAATTCCTTAATTTTTTCATCACATGTTTTCTTAGGAGCATCCGGGGATGAGCATAAAAATTTGGTTTTCTCAATAACATCCAGTATAATGCCTTCAATTGTAGTTATATAGCCTCTAGATGCAGGGCCTGGGGTTATTTCTACACCTAGCTCTGGTATTTTAATTGATGCGGTGCTGGCTCTAATAACAAGTGCATTTTCATCACCTGGTTTTTCAACATTATATACTATTTTGCGAGGTTCACGAGGTTCTGCAAGTCTTACATCACTAAATCTATATCCGCAGTAATTACATGTTCCACTGGCTATCAATACTTTGCCAACTAATGGCATTTCATACAAGTATTCCTCAACCATCATCCTCGTTCTACAAGTGGGACATTCTATTTCATACTCTAGTATTTTCTCTAGATCCTTGCTATGCAAATTCTTTAATCACCAATTATAGTATTAGAGATACAATTAACTATAAATTCCACTTTAAAGTAATCATTAGGAAGTATAGAAGTACATAGGTAGATAATGTGAAGGCATACATGATAGCACTAGTACTACTATTGGCATTTTTAGGCGGTTTAGTTAAGATCATTGGAAGCATCATCTATGGATCTAGGGCTTTATATGTTGATGCATTAACTTGTATTGCTAATTTTATAGCTTTAATTGCAACTATATACTATTATAGAGTGAGCCTTCTTCCCCCAGACCTAGATCATCACTATGGTCATTATAAATTGGGATTTGGCGGAGCTCTTACATCGGTCATGGCTTATTCCTTTGTCGCTGGCATAGTTATTTCAAGGCTATACACTGTTGAACCATATGAAGTCCGTATTGGAGCTCCAATTTTCGCTTTATTAGGCTTTATACTTTATGGACTAGCTATTATAGTAGCTCGTAGAATAAGTGAATTCTTTGGTCCATATTCAGTCTTTACTGTAAGTGAATTAATTGAAAGTATAGTAGTAATTGCAGCTAGTTTAGCAGGTGCATTATTTAGCTATCTTATAGACTACATAGGTGCATTAGTACTTGCAGCATACATCTTTATAGAATTATATGATATATCTAAAGATCTACTAGTCGGCTTAAGCGACATAGCTCCCCCTAAATCCTATGTAGAATCTATAAAAAGATTTCTTGAGTCAAAAGGATTTATTGTAGAACAAATAAAAGTTAGAAGAATACATACAAATCTAATGCATGGAGATATAGTTGTGTCGGTATCAGATCGTTATACAATAAATGAAGTTAAGCAAATAATTAAAGAATTGAAGAAGGAATTACTAAATAGATTTAAATTGGATGCATCAATTGAGATAAGATAAACTACTTAATGTCTTTATCAAAACATTAC
>CAZVWZ010000012.1:1278-10400 GCA_964631195.1 uncultured Desulfurococcaceae archaeon | reverse complement strand
AACTAATTCTATTGTATCAGATAGTATTTACTGAAGCTATATATTTCAATAAGAAAGTCCTCAACTATGGTTATTCTAGGATTACATAAGTTTCTTAGATCATTACTTAATGAAGCTATATAACTCAATATTTTCTCAGTATTCGAAATCACAGTATCCTGCATATTCACATCTATATATTATAATATTCTAATACCTTATTATAGTCTAGAACGATACTTAATGAGAAACTTGTTTATATTTCATTTGATAAATCATTATATTGGGGAGAGATATTATGGTTAATGATAAGCATCTGATTAAGCCTATCATTAGGTGTATTACTGGGTTTACAAAGACCGACATTGACTGGAGTAGGAATGGTTTGAAGAAGGCTTTTGAGAATACTGTCAACATGGTAGAGGAAGCAAGTGATCTATTAAAATCAAATGGATATGGTGTGTGGACAAAGAGGATCTCCTTACCTATTCCTCCGATCACTATATATTCTAGGTTGCCAGATATATTATCAGATGTTATTCCAAGAAATTACCTAGTAAGTACTGGTTGCTTATTTCTAGAGGAAGCAAATATTGATAGAATAATAGATATTGTATCTCAAGGCATATACCTCTGTCTCATATGGGGAAAAGAACCTGATGCTATTAAGGCAGCTGACATTTTTATAAAGGCATCATCTCATGATCCCATAAATGCTACTAGAATAGCATTAAGCTTGACAGGAACTCCTCTCGAATCACCATATTATCCATTATCAACTAGCCTATATGGTGAAGGAATAGGTATAGCATTGCTTTATCCAAAGTACTTAGAACAAATTTTTATTAAGAGAGGGCTTAGAGGAATTAAAAAGAGCCTTATAAGTATTGAAAAGGATTTCCTAGCTATATTTGATGGATTTAATACTAGATATTTCGTTGACTATAGCATTAGTCCATGGATGGAGGACAGTGTTGCAGAACTTATTGAATCTATAACTGGTTATTCGCCGGATAAACCAGGTTTTCTACATGGAATATATCTTCTTAACAATATATTAAAGGAGTTCATGTCCATGAGTAAATTGATGCAAGGATACAATGAGGTTATGTTACCATATGCTGAAGATAAGTTATTGTTAAAATACGGTTTGGAAGGTAAAATATCTGCTAAAGATTTCCTTAGATTTTCAAGCGTATGTGTATCAGGCCCAGATATGATTGTAGTACCTAATGATAGAAGTAAATTGATTGGTTATATAAGAGACTCTTTAGCACTCGGTAGATCCAAGGGTAGATATATGGGTTTAAGAATAATTCCCGTAGACAACAAAGTTGGTGAGAAAATAGTTCTTGGTAAATTCGGAGAAGTATATGTAATTGACTATTAGACTAAACGATACTCTTTACCAGCATATAAATAGATCTTTCCTTCATTCTTTAATTGTTCAAGCAAAAGCTTTTCCTGATCGCTTAATTTTTCTGCTTCCTTTCTACTTATAGGAAACCTGCTTATAAAATCATTATAATAGTCTGAATCGACAACCAATGATCCAACTACAATTACTTTTCCACTATATATTAAACTATGGAGACTATCACCCAATAGGTCTCTGGCATCCATGAACGACATTATTGGTTTAGGCAAACGATCAATTCTTCTTTTCCTCTTTGTACCTGACTTTTTAGCCTCATCTAATGCCATTCTCAAATTTCTTAATTCTTTCTTTAAGTTAGATAATAATCTATCCAAACTAGCGATCTTTTCTTCTAGGTTTCTCAATTTATTCTCAATCTCAGTTAAATCTCCATAAGCTTCCTTAACGGGGGTTTCTTCTGCTTTAAATTCTCTATGTGTCTCTATGGCTTCCTTATCAATATGTTCCTTTTCTCTAGCCTCTGCTTCTCCACTAAATTTAGTTATTATCTTCTTAGCAATAGATTCACCCATATCAGTTAATACATATCCATATGCACTTTTACCGGCGATACCTTTAGATTTAAGCCTATACAAAATGGCACGAGCTAAATTGAGGCTTATACCTAGTCCTTGAGCTACATCTTTTATAGAAGCACCTGGATTGTTATAGAGAAACTCAATAACTTTTTCTGTTAAAGTTTTCTCTGTCATTAAATTGTATCCCCACTAACTATTCTATTCTTTAAAATGTGTTGATCCCCTAATAAAGTATAGGATCACATTAGCCTAAAATATAAGAATTATACTATTACTTATAGTAATTTTAAATGTACAATCTTGTAGTATTCTTAATTATTTCAATGGCTCTTCTATAATCTCTATTTTTAAGACTATTCAAAATCTCGCTAATTAACCTAATATTATTATTTAAAAGAGGTCTAAGGATCTCATAAAGAACAAAATGTACTTCTTCTTCCCGATAAGAATAGTATTCTAGTAAAATTCTATATGCCTCTATAAAATCCTTACTAAGTACATCCCACCAAAAAGACTTATTATAATTGATCTTTGTAAATTGCTCTATAAAATAGCTGAAGCCAGGCATTACAGTATTTATATGCTTCAAGATCCTATCTATTTCTTTTCTATTAATTCTCTTATAGCCTTGCATATTCTTTATCGCCTCAATATATTGCTTTTCATTATGCGGAGATTACTAAAGCACTTCTTTAGATCCGAACATGTTATTACCCGCCTGGAGTACCTTTTTCAACTGTTTTAAGTACGTATATGGTATACCCGTTTCAATTTTAGGCCTCACCCTTAAAACTACATCACTATATTCCATGGCTGGATGATATTAGTTTCGAGATATCTGTGCAACTTGTCTAAAAGTAGTTATACCTCTTTGCCTATATATTAGAGAGCATTCATAAGTATATCTTGCAATAGATTCCCAGCCATGTAGATCATATACGTTTCTAAGGTCATGAAGTATTAGAAGTTCTGGTTTATACTTCTCAAGAACTTTAAGCTCATAGACGAGTATATCTATGATACCTATGGACGATGGATTAATAGCTTCTATATGGACTAAATTATTTTCCAAAGGGATCCTCATACTCAATAACCTTTAGAGCCTTCATAAATCCCTTCCTTATAATACTTGGAGGAAGTGAATATGATATAAATAATGTGTGTAATCTGTGTTTTATAACATACTGTGCAAAATAATATATCACTGGATCAACGAGATATCCTGCCAGATATAATATAAGTACTTGTGTACCCTTTGGCAGGCCTCCTAAATTAGCATCAATAGCATCATATCCAGAATAATAAATTTCGTCTCTACTTACGGGCGAGATCTTATCCATGATTGGAGTTGGAAGGAATTTAATTCCTTCATCTTTAATGATTGAGAACGGGATCTCATTAGTGCATGTCGAAGCTTCACGAGTTTTACATATCCCCATGATCCTATGTACGAATCTGTTTACAACATTCATCTTAAGTATGAACAAAGCATCTGCAACAAATTCTATACCTTTTAATGATACATACTCCGAGCCAAAGGGTATTTCCGTTAACAATAGCCTATTCATCCTTAATCCAGGGAAATCCTTGTATATAGCGTTTTTAAAGAAGATACGAATAGATGAATCATCTAATAGACTTAGTAAAGGTGTAATACTATCAATAATTATCCAGTCAGGATTTAATTCAGTAAGGTTTCTTAGATAGAGTTCTGTAAATAGGCCCGTTAAGTCATGAGATGCTATTAATGGTACGCTTATATACTTAAAATAATCCTTTATCAATGAATTCTTGAAAATTCATGCCAAGTATAACCATATTATTTAAGAATCTCCCAAGATCTTCATTAAAGTTTATATATAAAACTTTAGAACCATATTTAACCATATTCTCATATGCAACTCTAGCGGCGAAGGAAGTTTTCCACTACCTGGTTCTCAAGCTACAATTATTGTACTACTCTACGGCAATTTACCTATGAACACTTGATCTATTTCATCTATACCGAATAACAATTCTTTATTAGACAAGAAAGACATCCTCTAAAGCTAGAGTTGTTAACAAATCTATTATAGTAGTGGAATATTAATGTAACTTTAGAAAATAAACAAATGCGGTGTATAAATGGTGATTATAAGTTCCATTATACTAGCTGCAGGAATATCCAAAAGATTTCCAGCTGGTAAGCTTATTCAGAAAATTATAGTAAATCATAAGGAGCTAACTCTAATAAAGTATATTGTTGAGAAATTTAAAGCCATAGACTATATTAGTGAAATAATTGTTGTAGTAGGACACGACAAACTTAGAATTATGAATTCAATAAATGATCCATCTATTAAATTTGTGCTTAATCCAAATTATATGGCTGGTATGAGCTATAGTGTTAAAGCAGGTGTTAGATCAGTAATTAAATACACAGATATAGTTGTAATCCATCCCGGTGATGTGCCATTTATTAAAGTACGCACAATAGATGAATTAGTACGTAAAGCAGTAGATCTATATCGCTTCAACAAGGAGTTCATAGTTATTCCTAAGTATGGAGTTAAAGGAGGACATCCATTAATTATATCAAGAGGATTAATAAGGTATGTCCTAGAGATCAGTGAAGAAACAAGAGGCCTTAAGGGATTTCTCAATAGATTTAGAGATAAAATAGTATATCATCATACAAGCGATCCTGGAGTATTATATGATATCGATAGACCAGAAGATCTTGAGAAGGCTCAGGAACTGTTTAAAATAAAGTGGATTAGAAAATAAATTATGTCTCTTTATTCTTAAAGTATTCTCCAACATAGTGTCCAATGCCCGGTTTACCTACTAACTCCATATCTTCAATAACGATTTCTCCATTAATAATGACATGTCTGGCCCATCCATACATTTCAATGTCTTCAAAAGGTGTCCAATCAACTTTTTGATGCAATTGATCCGCCTTTACTTTTTTACATAAATTAGTGTCAAGTACTACAAGATCCGCATCACTTCCCACAGCAATAACTCCTTTTCTAGGATAGAGCCTCATTATTCGAGCAGGATTAGTTGATGTTACTTCAATAAATCTATTAAAGTCTATTCTGCCCTGCTTTACACCGAATGTGTACATAAACGGCACGATAAGTTCAATAACAGGTATGCCTCCCCAAGCGCTCCATACATCAGTCTCTTTTTCCTCCCTTGGAGCTGGTGCGTGGTCGCTTGTTATAGCATCGACTACTCCACGGGCAACCGCATCCCATAAAGCTTCAACATCAATTCTCGTCTTAAGGGATGGAGCGATCTTTAGATAATTACCCCACTTATTCACATCATCTCTTGTAAAGTATAGGTACTGTGGGCATGTCTCGGCAGTAATCATTGTACCCATTAACCATAGATGCTCAACCATATATACTCCAAGCATAGATGTTAAATGAACTATATGCACATGAGATAATGTATATGAGGCATAATAGCCTACCTTAGCTATTGCAAGTGCTTCAGCAAAATCACTACGGGCTTCATGATGTGCCAATGGATCGTTTCTTCCCTCAACAAGTTGTAATCCATGCTCTACTAAAGCATGATCCTCTGCATGTACCATAACTACTCCATTATGATCCCTTACCAACTCCATGATCCTTATGATATCTTGGTCGCTTGCCATCCATTCTCTGCCAAGAGTAAATACCTTATAACCTACTACACCCTCCTTAGCTAGATCAGGTATTGAAGCTAAGTTGTCACCTCTCATCATACCAGCATGAATACCGAAATTAACATAGCTATTACGCAAACCAGCTTCAATCTTCAATTTAAGCTTATCAACACTATCTACAAACATTCTAAGAGGCATATCATATATAGTGGTTAAACCTCCAAAGGCAGCTGCTAAACTCCCAGTTTTCCAATCCTCATGATGAGTGTAATCAGGATCGTATATATGTGCGTGAATATCTATACCTCCCGGTATAACTGGTAAACCCTTAGCATCGACCACTTTATCCACTTGATGAATATATCTTTCCGAATCTTTGATAATGGCTTGAATACATGAGTTATTAATAACTATGCTTGCCTCTATAAAGTCTCCATTTACCAATAACTTAGCATTACGGATCATAAGATCCATATTATCGCCCTATGAAAAATCTACTTTCTAAGCATTTAATGGACAATTTATAATAAATACTTAGTGTCGATTCTAGATCTTTTATATTAGATAAAAGAAGAAAATAGTATTTCTATTCTAGATATCTCAAGAGATTTTCTACCAATCGCTAACTCTCCTCATAAATAGCTTCGATCACAAGTCTATATCCTCCTAAGCCCCCATACGTTACTTCTCTAAAAGCCGTTTTCTAAATACCATTAATTACCTTTAATCCCTTTAAATGAATGCCCTTTGTCTTTATATAATTATATCAGCCATTAAGGCAAATAATATTTTTAGCTAATACTTTCCTTATTAAATAAATTAATAAGGAAATTAAATGATCTTTACTATAGGTTCAATAATTCTTCCATTAACTACATCTACAAGTCCTTTATCGGTTATCCTTAGTTCTGGTATAACAGGTAGGGCAATAAGTCCAAGAGTCATATGTATATTATTAAAATTGACTCCATAATCTTTTATTACTTCTTCCATATATTTTAATTGATCATATACTGTCATATAGTCTTTATCACTTACGAGACCTGCTATAGGTAGCTCTATTAACGCTCTTACTTCATTATCTATAGCTAAAGCTATTCCACCCCCTGCCCTGACTACAGCCTCTACTGCTTTGATCATATCATTAGTATTTGTACCTGCCACAATTAAATTGTGTGTGTCATGTGCTATAGTCTGTGCTATTGCTCCTTTCTTTAATCGTAGGCCCTTGACAAATCCTCTACCTATATTACCGCTGCCATGATGTCTATCTAGGACAGCAATATAGATGATGTCTTTATCTAGATCACATTTTATATATCCCTTATCTACTTTCAATTCTTCCTTAACCCATCTAGTTAACGCACTTCCTGGTATAGCTTCAATAACATTGACAACGACAGAACCATGTTTAATTGGTGCCTCTAACAAAAGTTCGTAAGGCTCTGGAATTCTTTTAATATTTAATGTTTTCCTCACTTTTTCCGGATAATTGTATATACCAGGCTCCTTGTATAGCCATTCTCCATCTTTATAAACTATTTTGCCATTTATAATTGTTGATTTTACACTTATTCTTTCAATGCTAGGTGATAAAATTATGTCCGCATATCTGCCAGGAGCAATAACACCTATACGATCATCTAGTCTAAGGTGTTCAGCCGGATTTATTGTAACCATTTGTATGGCTTTTATTGGATCTATCCCGAGACTTATAGCTTTATTAACTATATAGTCTAGATAACCCTTTTCAACAAGATCTTCTACACTAATATCATCAGCAGCTATTGCTATCCTTCGAGTATCGATACTGTATCTTGTAATAAGTACAGCTAATGCCTCAAGATCTTTCCAAGCACTACCTTCTCTCATAAAAATATACATACCTTTACGAAGTTTTTCAAGAGCTTCCTCTGCTCTAGTAGACTCATGATCGCTTGATATTCCTGCTACGAGATATGCATCAAGTTTTTCTCCACTGAGCATTGGGGCATGTCCGTCAATTACTTTTCCAAGTAATTTAGCTGATGCTATTTTTACAAATACTTCTGTCTTGGCATTCAATACACTAATGAAATCCATGACTTCTCCAAGACCAATAATACCTGGATCTTGCATAAGCATAGCTACTTGACCAGCATCAATGATCTTACCGCCACTATCAAGTCCAAGGCTAGGATCAACAGCTGGTACACAACTTGGTACTTCAAAATAAAATCTTACGGGACTATAACGGCTTTCCTCTATGAAAAACTTTATACCATCTATGCCAAGTACATTTCCCATTTCATGCGGATCTGCTATAATCGAAGTCACTCCATGAATTGCTGCCAATTTACCGAATTCGCGAACATTCAACATGCTTGATTCAATATGTACATGAGATTCAATAAACCCTGGAATACAATAGTATTTCTCTCCATTGATAATGATAGTCCTATTGCCGACATACTTATCTAGATCGTTTATTCTTCCCATACGCACGATATATCCATCGTAAATAACAATATCCCAGTTCCCAAGGATTTCAGTTGTTACTACATTAACTACATTGGTCTTTTTAATAATAAGATCTGCTTTTACTTTGCCAAGGGCAGCTTTAACGAGGTTCCTTGGTGTTTCGAGAAGGCTAAACAATTTGTAGCACCTCTACTGGCTATAGTACATTAATTTTAAGAGATAATTTAGTTCTTGAGGAAATTAAATCTAACGTGTGTTGTCTAATTCAAGTAGAATATTATGTAATATTTAAAAAAGACATTATTATTTAATATACTTTAAATTTTTAACTCTACTAATTTATATTCTTGGATCATATATTCATGGACTGATACATCTTCATATGTAGTCTTTAGGTATACTAGGAACCAAGTATTCGGTATAAGCTCAGCTAAGGTTATAGTAGTATTGATCTCATTAATACTTTGATTTATAGGCCTTAACATTATAGTATATGCATTATATGTCATGCCATTAATGTTAAATAGGGTCCTTTCACTATACACAAGACTATGTTCTCTATCATTTATTAATAATTCATTAACTACGGCCTCTATATCATCGCTTACAATGTTTGTCAACATGGATTTAAAATCGATCAAGTACGATACAGCGTATTCCATGCCTTCACTACTATTATTGATTTTAATGCCTTCTACCACTCCACTCGCATAAACTAGGTCATCATCTTTATCTATTCCAAGAATAAGATCAGTAATCTTATAATACATTTGTGTACAGTCCTCAATAAATATAATAATATAAATTATTCCATTATAGCTTCGGTTTAGTCTATGAAAACCTATTCTTATACATTGGTTTCCGAGTCTAGTATCTACTATTTGATATATCATATCCTTAAAATGAATGAGTATATTGTAAAAACTTGTACTATTTTCATTACTCACTTCCTCCTCAGTAATATTTGAATTTGTTATCATAAAAGACGTTGTTTCTTCAGTAATTGTTTCTTGGAAGGAAGTTGTTTTATTAGTTATAGGAAAGTATCTATTAACATTTATTGGCATTGTTATGTATCCCGAGA
>CAZVWZ010000012.1:0-1178 GCA_964631195.1 uncultured Desulfurococcaceae archaeon | reverse complement strand
GGTAGCATATATGCCTAAAATATTTGACAAAGAAACAATTGAGGCCCTTAAACAGATGTTTTCAAAGTTTCCACGTAAAGTAACCGATTATTTGATCATAGCTCCTGCCAATGTAAAGTGTGAAACTTGTAAAGACGCAGTAAAATTGGCTAAAGCTCTAATGGAGGTATCTGAAGGTAAACTTGAGATTAAGATCATAGAAAAAGGAAGTGATGAAGCAGAGAAGTTTAAGCCTAGATATGCTCCAGCATGGATATTTGAGGCTCCAGCATACAATATCAGATACTATGGGTTACCATTATCACAAGAGTTCCCTCCATTTATTTACATCCATCAATATATAGCTACAGGCGAATTAAAGATTCCTAGACAGTTCCTTGATGAGATAAAGAATATAGATATTCAGTTACATGTTAAAATTTTTGTAACGCCGGAATGTCCTTATTGCCCATTAGTTGTTGATGCATTAAATCAAGTAGGCCTTGCTAATAATAATGTGTTAATTGAAACAATAGAGGCTATGGAGTTTCCTGGAGAAGCCGATAAATATGGAATATTCTATGTACCAGCAATAATCATAAGCAATATTGAACGTATAGATGGCTATGTACCTCCTGATGTATTGGTAAAGATTCTTAAGAGAGCTGCCTATAAACTAAAGGGGGAGGAGATACCAGAGGAACTAAAAATAGAGCTTATACCTCAAGCTGAAGTACCGATAGAGCATGGGCATGAAAATATTAAGTCTCATGAGCATAAGGATAATTAGTTTAGGTGTCTTTAATGTATATTTCCATTTCTCCTAGGCGTGAAAAGAAGGAAAAGACTGTTCATGAACTAAGTAAGACAGCTGAGGATTATTTAGAAGTAATGTATGTTCTTGAGAAACAATATGGACGGATTAGAATCAAAGACATAGCAGATAGACTTGGTGTAAGGCCGAGTAGTGTCATTGAATATCTAAAGAGATTAGATAATGAAGGCTTGGTAAGCTATAAGCCTGGATCTAGAGCTAGGCTAACCGATAAAGGAAAGAGATTGGCTGAGAAAATATATAAACGCCATGAAATCATAAAGGAGTTCCTTATACTCTTAGGTGTGCCGGACGATATAGCTGATAAGGATGCATGCTACATCGAGCATGGAATACATCCAATAACATTGGAAAAAGTTATAGA
>CAZVWZ010000011.1:0-20086 GCA_964631195.1 uncultured Desulfurococcaceae archaeon | reverse complement strand
AATGCTATAAGGAAAGCCGATCCTATACATAAAATCACTAGTGGTAGCGGTCTCTTCTATCCATGGCATGTAGGTGCTGAACCCGAAACAGAAGCAGAGATTATGGATTATCTTTCTCCTCATATGTATAACTACGACTATGATATAATGAGACATAGTCTTGCCTATATATTCAAATTAAAGCATTCCATATCAACAGAGAAACCTGTTATATACGAGGAAATAGGTTATTCAAGCTATCAATATGGCGATCATGGACAATATCTCTTTCTTAGAGCAATAACTTATAGCATACTTTCCAATGGCGCTCACGGTCTAATGATCTGGTGTTTCAGTGATTTTAATAGAGAAGAACTACCACCTTACAATGATCACCCGCACGAGTTAGGCTTCGGAATTATAAGGTCTGATGGAACACTTAAGCCAGCTGCAAACATAGTAAAGGAACTTGTAAGCCTAGATAAAGAATATAGATTATCAGAGTATATACCTAAGGAAGATCCTATAGGGATACTTGTACCAAAATATATGTACAGAGATATGTCCTTCATAAATACTATATCAGAGAAAGTAGATAGAATTACAACAATAAAGATACTACATCAGTCATTTACAATGCTTAAGATGACTGGATACAATCCTATGGTTGTAAATGAAGATAATTTCGATAAAAGAAACATTAAAGCATTAATAATACCATCAATACCAGTACTTAGAGCAGTAACATGGAGAAAGTTATTAGAACTAGTTGAGAATGGATTAACACTATACTATAGTGCAGCGATATCGCTTAAAGACCCCCATCATGCACCTACACAGCTATGGAGAGAATTATTTGGTGTGACGCCTATACAGATGCCAGGATACATAGCACAGCCATTGAACGATATAGTCTTGGAGTTAAATGGAAATAAAATTACAATACCTGGACTTAAGGATCAGCCAAAATATACAGTACACATTGGAGTAAAAGTAAGACCCATAGATACCGAAGTAATTGCAGAAAATAATAATGAGCCATTAATTCTTAGAAAGAGGATAGGGTCGGGCGAAGCAATTCTAGTGACTAAACCCATTGAATATCAATTAATTGAGATAGTAGATGTAAATATTAAGTACAAGCCATATGTGGTATATAGGCATCTCTTATCACATAAGGTAAAGCCTGTGAATCTTCATAATCCTGTAGTAGAAGTAGTTAGTGTATTTAAGGGGTCTGATGAGCTAATGTATCTTATAAACCATAGTTATAATGAAGCATACATAGCTGATATAGAGGGGGAACCCATAGTCATGCATGGTATTAGGAAGGACCAGGAATATATCATAGAACCACGTGGCGTAATAGTAATAGCTAAGAAGTAAAGGGTCCCAGTCGCTCCACCTACATCATCTATTCAGTATGTCTCTGCCCGGTCATCCCTACTACTATTTCTGGATATGGGTTTATTTGATTGTTTCCCTATATATTTCATTTGGGGTAGCTATATTGTTCATTGAAGAGAATTTTGACTATAGCCGGTTTATTCCAGAAGATGTTCTAAAAGATGTATTGGAGGCTGAG
Organism: uncultured Desulfurococcaceae archaeon; assembly: GCA_964631195.1. Taxonomy (GTDB): domain Archaea; phylum Thermoproteota; class Thermoprotei_A; order Sulfolobales; family Desulfurococcaceae; genus CAZHDB01. The sequence goes on along the minus strand of CAZVWZ010000011.1, from coordinate 18,522 downwards.
AGGAAAAAGACTTCCAGGGGAAAAAAGGATAAAGAAAAATATCCAAGCAGTCGTGATATTGTTGATGCCGTTGTTAAGGCTGTCTCCTATGCTCATGGTATACATCCAGACAATTTCCCCGATCTAGTTTATAGTATATTAGAGGATCAAGGTTTTAGTACTAAATTCGTAACTGTTAAGAGGATCTGGAGAACATATGAAAATCTTGTACGCCGTGGCGTAATAAGAGATATACTAGGTGTTATAAGCTATGCCAAGGACTAAACAGAAAAGAGGTACTAGGGAAAATGGTAAACTTTACTTAAGACTTGGAAGCGGTACATGGCTTCTTATCAAAGGACGTGGAGCTATAGCACCAGTATCCGGTGCACGAGTATTTGGATTGATCGGCGAGAGTATAGATGGAGAACCCATGGTGGGAGATGAAAAAATTAGTACTATATATATTTCTGCTTTTAGGATAACAAGATATCTATTAAAGGTATTAGAAGAAGGAATCAAAGGTACTTTATTAGTTTTGCCAGTAACGAAAGAAACATATAAACTTGAAATATATGGTGCACCAAAGAACTATGTTAATAAACTTATTAAAATAGCTGAGGAAATGAAGGCTTTAAAAATACCTAGGAAGAAGGTATAGTTAAGATCCTTACCTTTCTCCTAACAAGTAAGAGTTCTCTATTAATAGACATATGGACTTGTTCTGTATCAATACGATAACCACATATCAAGCATTTATAATAATAATTAATTCTTCTTGCACCATTACTGAGTTTTTCGCTTTCAACAACAAGATACATTGGCTTACCGCATTTCTTGCAGTAAAATCCTTTGCCGACAAGGCCAACCATATTTCAAGCACCTCGCTAAAGTTTTACTATACCACTCTATCTCCGAGTAGTGAAGATTATCTAGTATCTCCCTAAAAAGTACTAGTTCAGGTAAATCTTTAGAGATATTAATGAAGATTAATCAATACATTCATTATCTAAAAACGACAATATATGGAATACGTTGAATGCTATCTAGGTCTAGGGCTGGTGAAAAATGGGGTTAAAATATAGATTGAATAAGATTATGAAGATTATGGATGAAATTGAGCTTGATGCTATATTGATTACAAAGCCTGATAATATACAATATTATCTAGGTATAAAGACAATTGCAGATTCTGTATTAATACTACACGTCTCTACAAAGGAAAACCCGGTAGTGTATGTACCTATTCTAGAGTACTATAGGTTTAGAGATACTATTGGTAAGTATGTAGATGTCAAGGCTTTCTCAAAGACAATGAAACTCGTTGATGGAGTTGTAGTTGAAAAGAAAGTTGAAGAAATAGTATCGGAAATAGCTTCAAAATATAATAAGATAGGCACTGACCTAAGGGGTTCACCAATAGCAGTAACTATTAAAGAAGCTCTAAAGGAAAAAGCCATAGACATTACGAAACACATTGTTGAACAGAGGAGTATTAAGGAAGAAGATGAAATTAAAAGTATACAAAAGGCTATAGATGCCACTATTAAAGGTATTAGAACGGCAATAGATAGTTTACATAAAGACATTACAGAGACGTCTTTAGCCGGTATATTCGAGTATCGTGTAAGAATAGAAGGTAATGAGGAACAGGCATTCCCACCTCTGGTACTATTCAAACCGGGTAATAGTTATCCACATAATCTGCCATCAACTAAGAGACTTGGTAGGAGAAATCTGGTATTAATTGATGTAGGTATTAAAATTGATGGATATTGTAGTGATCTTACTAGAACTATTCCATGGGGTAATATTAAAAGAGAAGAATACAAAGTAATAGAGGCAGTTAATGAAGCTATTGAAAACGTTATTGACAAAGCAGAACCTTACATGACCGGTGATGAAATAGATCGTATAGCTAGGAAAACTCTAGCAAAGTATGGCTACGATAAATACTTTATACATGGACTTGGACATGGGCTAGGAATTAACGTTCATGAACCTCCTTATTTAACCATAAAGTATGAGAAGAAAATAGTTCCTGGAATGGTATTTACAATAGAACCAGGGGTCTATATATCTGGAAAGTTTGGAGTTAGAATTGAAGAAGATGCATTAATGACTGAAAAAGGCATTAAAATATTGTCAAATAAATTGCCTAGAATATTATTTCCATGAAAGATCGTTAATTTAAGAGATATTCATGTTTCCTTAAATACATTAGGAATTTTTCAATAAGTTCTCCTTTACCTGCTATAAGTGAATTAACCCTATATAAGCCGTCTACTCTAAATTCTATGTTTGACCCATTTATATCTACAACAGTATATCCTGCCCTGACGACAAATCCTGCCGCAGCTGCTATGTCAACATTACGTAGTTTACCGGTGTCGTTATAAAACATAGATACTCTGTCTAAACCTACATAAGCTAATTCAAGAGACGCTGAGCCCAAGATTCTTAGTCTATAACCGGGTATATCATGGATAAACCGATCTAATATCTTAAAGAATTTCGGATTATTTGTATAAACTATTATTGATCCCATACTTTTGCCTGATCCTTGATAGTATATGTTATCGACCCATATTTTATCGCTTGAAAAACTATAGATCTCTCCTAAAAATATATTGGCTATAGCACCAGCAATTAATCGACTAAAGTAGGGGCTATCCATCGGAGCTATAGCTATTGATACAGCTGCAAACGGTATGAGAGATACATAATTCATACTGCCGTCAAGAGGATCCATTACAATTACATATTCTGGCTTATCTGTTATCTTAATAATACCTGATTCTTCAGTAACTATTTTTGCAGGTATTTTCTCATGCTTTATTAACTCTATGGCTATATCCTCGGCTACACGATCAGCTCTCCTAGTTTGATCGCCACTTGCACCTACGTGTAATATTTCATCCAGTCCTTCTGTACCAGCTATATCCCTCATATACCCTGCAACTTCACCAGCTATTTCCACTAATATTTTCCGCAATGTATTTGAATCATATTCCTCCAAACCAGACCACCTTTCCCATACGAACTATTTTATCCTCTCCTGCAGTATATCTAATTATGTAGTCAATAAGATTATCTAACGCTTTAGAAACTGTTGTTAATGGCACTCCTTCTACGCCAATCGCTATCATTAAAATATTACTTGTATTTAGATCTATTGAGGTTAATCTACTATCTCTTGATGGAAATATATGAATCACTTTCTCTCTATCGGTAAGTAAAGGTCTTCCAGGAGGGATCTCCTTAATTAGATCTGAACCTATTGGATGAAACAGGTCCCCTAATACGCTTGATCTTATTAGCAATGGAGGATCTACTTTATTGAGATCATACAGTCCAATAGGTACTAAGTATTTAAGACTTATGAGATTACCTATATCTACAATTGTATTGATACGAGGAAATTCATGTGTCCTTAAAACTCTTCTAAGTAAAGCTTCATGACTAGGCCTAGTTTTTGTCGGATCTATTTTTAGTCTCCAAAGGTAGTCTCTATAAATCCTGATCATGTAATGATTCTTTATATCATGAATATCGTATCTTTTACTGTATTCTTTTATAATTCTAAGAGCTTCTTCATAGATTATAGGGTTTACCTTAGCGTTAACAACATTACCTATTACAGCATACTTAATATACGCCTTAACCGGATAATTCTTTGTCGATTCATCAACTTGTATTGTTATTCTCTTTAGTCTCAACGTTATTGTTCACCCTATACCAAAATATCTAGATGTATCTAAATAAGTTATAGTTAAATAAGATGTTTAATTCAAATTATTTCAGTAGTACGTTGAGGTTATACATATATGGTAAATATTGATTTAAATCTTAGACTTGGTAAAGAAGCAGTTATTGAAGGTCGTGAGGATATAATTCCATTTATACTCAGTATAAAGGGCATAAAGTCTACGTCACCCCCACTGGCATTCTTTATAGTTATTGATACAAGCTATTCTATGGATGGAGAGAAGATATTTAGAGCTAAAGAAGCAGCTTTAAAAGTACTTGATCTTCTTAAAGAGGATGACTTAGTGTCTGTATATGGATTTGATGGTAAAGTAAAGAAAGTAGTTACTAGAATTAGAGCAAGTGAAAGAGAATTATTGGAGAAAGCTATTGTAGGTTTAACGTTAGGTAGTGGAACAAACATATATTCAATACTAGATCACATGGCCAGGGATGCAAGGACGATAATGGAGGAAGGCATAGCTGTAGGTATTAGAATCATTTTTATTACAGATGGCGAACCTACAATGGGCCCTAAAAACCCCCGTAAGATTCTTGAAGCTGCACGAAGGCTTAGGCAGGCAGGTGCATCTGCACTAGTTATGGGTGTTGGTTTGGACTATAATGAGAAGCTTCTTCTAGATATAGCAGATACATTAAACGGAATATTTGTCCATATAAGTAAGCCGAAAAGGCTTCATGAAACACTTATGAGCTATACAAGAGTAGCTAAAGAGATCAGCGGGCGTGATGTAGCCGTAATCATAAGATCTAGCCCGGGAGTTAAAGTTATTGTTTACGGTAGGCATCCAAGAATATCTCCCGAAGGAATAGAAATATCCATTGGTGATATACATTATAGAGAAACTATAGATGTGGTAGGCGACTTCATAGTTCCTCCATCAACTTCTGGAGAAATATTTCTTGGAGAAATTATTGCTAAGTACATTAACCCTGAAACTAAGGGTCAAGATTACATATCACCAATAAGTGTTAAGACAAGAGTTGTACCTATTCATGTAGCTCCAACTATAAGAGTTTCAGAAACAGTGTACGCAGAAGCAAGAGTTCTAAAGGCTGCTGAACGATTAAGAGAGAGTCTTGAGAGACATAAAGCTATGGAAATAGCTAGAGAACTTGAAGAAATCATTGAGGCAACAATGCAGCTTGGAAGTGAAAGTCTTTATTCTAGAACATTGAACATTAGAGATAGAATAGAAAAAGAAGGTGTAACACCCGAGGCCACAAAGGAATTGGCCTCACTCATATCTCGTCTCATAAGTGGTAGAGTGAAGGAAGAAGGTGAAAAGGAGTGAGTGAAACGAGCCCTACATTAAATGTAACAGTGGTTAGAAGCAATTTCTTTATTCCACAACAGTCATGGGTCCTTAAACCTGGTGAGTATATTCTTGGCAGATTTCCAACTAATGATATAGTCATACCTGATCCCTATGTTTCACGTAGACATGCGAGAATTTTTTACCGTGATGGAAAATGGTTTATAGAGGATCTAGGTAGTACTAATGGAACAATTGTAGATAATGAGGATATTCGCGGTAAAGGAACGCATGAATTAAAGGATGGCTCAGAAATTGTAATTGGTTTAACAATATTAAAGGCATCATTAACTACGTAATACATCTAACATAATTATTTAGCTCTACATCTTAAGAATGGAGGATATGTAGATGTGAAGAAGTTTATAGTATATAGTGGTATTGATGAAGCGAGCAGGTCATTCAGTGATCCAATTGTATTTTCTAGCATTATCCTTCGTGAGAAAAACGCTATCCTAACTAGGAAGAATTATAGGGATATATATGAACAATTAGTTGTCTATTCAATGAATGCTTTACAGAAGGAAAGTATTGTTTATGCAAAATTAACAGAGTTAAAGAATAAATGGGTTCTCCGAGTATTAGCATATGGAGAATTTTTATTAGCTTGCATTTTAGAACATAAGGACTATAAAACTCCTTTACTTGGACAAGTTGCTACAGATTATGTTCTTAGGTTATTTCTATCAGAGAATCCGATGGTGAAACTTAGAGCTAGTGAAATTCTGATTAATGTCTTACCAGAACAAATAAAGGTTCATATAAAGAAGTGTATTGAAGAGAAGGGAAAGAATAAACCTCCATATTATTGGGTTAATAGGGTGTTATATAATATTAAGATTGAAAGACTGATAACTGATAAAGGTGCATACATGTATGTTCTTGAAGGACATGATATCTTTGGTAGAAAATATGCTATCAAAGTACCACGTGAAAAATCCGGCGATGGCAAACCTCTGGCTATCGGCGGTAATATAGACTCTCTTATGGATATTATGAGAGGTATTATGAATAGTCTTGAAGTAGCTCTTAGTACCAGAGAAACTATTAGGGAGGCTCTTGTAAGCCGTGGATATCGCGAAGAGCTGGCAGATTATATATTAGTTTATAGGGAATATATCCTTAGACCAAAAGCTATAGTTCTATTACGTGATATGTATTCTGAAGAAGAATACCCTGAAATACCCCCAATCATTATAGAAGATTATGCTGATAAAGGGGATCTAGAGACACGTATTAAGCAGAAGAAGTTAGATAGCCGTGAATTAGCCTATATAGGAATACGCATGGCAGGAGCTCTTTCACTTACTCATATTAATAAATATATACACATGGATGTTAAACCTCAAAATATACTTCTTATAAGCAGTGAGAAAGAACCTTATGGCTATAAACCTGTACTAACGGATTATGTTGGGATTCCTCATGTTCTTGAAAAGACAACTGAATTAAAGAAAGCAACACCTGAATATGCCGATCCATTGGCACTGCTTAAGGGTAATGTAACGTTTTCTTATGATCTATATAGCCTTGGAAATACATTATACTATGCATTTACTGGTACAAAAATCGGGTCAAGATTATTACTTAATCTAATAATTCTTAAGAGATACTATGGACTACCAGCTCCATTAAAGGTGTTTTTAGTGGATAACCCCGATCTTGTTCCGTTAGCTCATAGATTAGAGGCACTATTTAACCAATATAGATCATCTACAAGAAAACAGTCATTATCTGAATTCATATCTATCATTAGTAGTTATCTTAGAGATACCGATCAAAAGTACTTTGATAAAATGAAGAAATTGCCTGAAAGACTATATGGTATAATTTTGAGACTCTTAGAACTTGATGAAGAGCATCGCTATCCAGATGCTATAGCGTTATGGATAGATATGGTTAAGGCTCTAAAAGACATTGGATATACTAATTTAATTCCGCATAACGTATTTTAGCTATACTATAAGTCATAATTTTTCGTAAATACTTTACTTGACATTAAGTAGACTTTCCATACATATTAGTTTCTTATCTATACTGATAGGAGAGTATATATTGCAATGTTATATTTATACATGTATGTAGGTAGGAAGCTTCGTAAGGGTGTGTATATAAAGTGGTTGAAAGAAGAAAGGTTCAAAGAACGGGGTCATCATCGTATATAGTAACTCTTCCTAAAGAATGGATCGACAATATTGGTATTAGGCCTGGGGATTACGTATTAATCTATGAGCATGGAAATAAATTAATAATAACACCTACATACACTGAAGCTCAACAATTAACCAGTGAAATAAAAATTATATCGCCCGATGTAGGTATTGAAGAAATTTTTCGGGTCGTTGTAGCACAGTATCTTGCAGGCTATAACACAATATCCTTAACATTTAAAGAGGATATACCAGGTCTTGCAAGGAAGATTAGTGAATTAAAGAATCTTGCACGTGTAAAGCTTGCTGGCATAGAAGTTGTAGATGAAACCTACAATACCCTTGTGCTAAAGATCTTGTTGAATCTCGAAGAACTTCCATTAATGAGAGCAATACGTAGGCTACATCTTATAGTTAATAACATGCTTAATGATGCTATAAGGGCATTTCGTGATGGTAATAAAGGGTTGGCTGAAGCTGTCATACAACGAGATGATGAAGCTGATAGATTCCATTTTATGATAACTAGACAGCTTGCACTAGCCCTTCTTGATATTAGGATAATGCACAGTCTTGGAATAACGAGCCCTGTTGAAACTATAAACTATAGGATTCTGGCTAGAAATCTTGAAAGAATAGCCGATCATGCCGTGAATATAGCTCGTAGAGCGTTTCAAAGACCTAAAAAATGTAGATACTGTAATGATATGTCTGACTTTGGCGAAAAAGCCGTAGAATTGTTCAATAAATCAATGGATAGTATATATAGACTCAGCCGAAGAACGGCTGAGGAAACGATTAGAGAATCAGCCATACTTGTTAATAAATTACAAGAGCTTTTATCGAATAAGATATTGATAGATGCTGAAATAACAGATTTAGAAAAGACAACTCTATCAATGATCTATGATAGCCTTAGAAGAATAATTAGATATAGCAGTGGTATTGCAGAGGCAACACTAAATATTAAGGTTTCAAGAAATAATGTTGTTGAAATAAAGTAGTGTATCAACGTTTAAACACATAAATTCTGAGATTATATTTAGTAATGGTAGATTGTGTAAAGACTAATAACACACAAGTTAGTCATATAGATCAATAAAACGGAATTACTTAACAGATAGAATATCTACTCATTCTTTTAATAAAACGCCATAAACTATCTTCTTTTTAATTCTTTCCCAATTTTTTCTTTTAACGATCTTTCTCTGACTACTTTCTATATCGCGTATATATGTTAAAATGGCATATCTTATAATATCACTTCTACTTCTACCACTTCTTTTAGCGATTAGATCTATTTTTTCTATGAGTTCCTCATCAGCCTTAAACGTTATAACTCGCATGGGCGTCTTGATCACCTATATGTATAATTCCTCTAGTAATCTTATGGCTTGTCGATTATATTATAGAGGACTCTTTTTAGATAACTCTTGTTATGTGATGTATTACTGTATTCTTGATTAAAGATCCATACACATGAACGCTAGGTTTTTATAATATCTATGTATAGAGTCGTTATTAGGAGAGTACATATGCCAACTATACACTTATCTCTTCCAGAGGGTATTTATAGGGAGCTTAAAAGATATTCTGAGTCATTAGGCGTACAAATGACCGATCTTGTAAAGTTTATGATAAATAAAGGTCTTGATGAATTAAGAGAAAAATATGGTTATAATAAAGATGAGGAAATAGCTAATACATTAAATGTTATCATGCATAGCATAGAAAATATTGAAAGAAAACTCACATTACTTGAACTAAGAATTAAAGAAAATGAGATAAAGATGAAGGAATTTATGGATTCAGTTGATAATAGGATATCTGATATGGAACTAACACTTCAAGAACTTCAGGAACCAGTTATAGAGCCTGAATTCATAGAAGCTAAACCTAGAAGAACAAGGAAAATCCGTACAAGACAAATATGATTACTATCTCTGGGGAATAATTAAATAAAGGGCTCATTTCTAAATTCTAAATGTAGACCCCGGTGGCCCGTAGACGCCCCCGAGTACCGGGGGTATTGGATGAATTCGGGACGGGTCTACTCCCGGCCATTATAACAATTTGTTAATAACTATTTTCTAAGAAACTTTTATACTAAGGAAAAAGAGTTAGAGGAGTATTTTAATTAAATCATGGAATGCGTATGAAATGATTTACTGGTTTTCTTGGATGGAATAATGTTTCTTTTCGTTTCAGGCTCAACGTCTTTAAGTTCGAAATAGATTTGGTACTCATTCTCTCCAAGATCCCTTAACTTCTTCTCTCTTACAAAGGCTTCAACAAGTTCATCTGGAATATTATCTAATCTTCCAAAAACATACGTGTATCCTTGTTGCTCAAGCCATTTAACGAGTTCCTCTTCAAGCCCAGCTTCTATAATTAGTTTTACAAGATCCCTCTTCTCAGAAGGCGAAAGCTTCACGAGCATTTTCAAAACCCATTGTCACCTACTTAGAAAAACTGAGTCTACATGATATATTGTGTTGTCAGAGGTATAAAGGTTTTTGATTAATAAACTTATTATTAATAAATTCTATATCTAAGAATACCGACAATTCCTCCAAAGGTTCTCTTAATCCATGCTCCTTCAGGAATGTCTTCGCTGAGATAAACTGGTTTAGCACCATATTTCTTAGCTAATTCAGCCCATTCATGTGCATCTGATCTGTCTTCATCGATAATTAAGGTTTTAATAGCACCCATTTGGAGTGCTTGTTTGACCTCCTCTTCCCCATAAACTATTAAGCCGTCATCTTTAGCTAAATGGAGTTTAAATTCCTCAACGGCTTTCAGTGCATCAACATACATTTGTTCTTTTAATATATCGCTTGCTTTCATAACCATTTCACGTAAGCCGGACTCGCCTTGATAAGCTACATCAATTAATTTTGGAAGTACGAGTTGTTTAAGTCTATAATCTAGATAATTGCCTTCTAAGAAGTCATACTTGGAATATGCTGGGCCGCCAATTAATATGGCCTTCAATTTACCTTGTTTTAGATATGGTTCAAACCTTTCCCTAGCATGATCAGCTACACGTTTATAGAATTCATGAACCATCTGTTCAATAATACGATCGAAACGACGTTGACTTTGACCTCCGCGATGATGTTTGCCCGGTATATAATCCTCTAATTCCTCTAATACCTCAAGTCTACTACCCTTAAGCAATCCTATAGTTGCAGCGTCCCGTTCTATAATGATTAGGCCTACTAGATTGCTTTCAACAACCATTTCCTCAAGAAATTCGGTGTGGAAATATTTGTCGGTTCGATAGAAGAATACTGGTACAGGATCAGGAGGTGCAAACATTATACATATAAAGTCACCCGTATCCATATCTTCTCCACAAAATAGTGCTAAACCAGTTTCTGGCACCTTGGGTATCTTACTAAGTCTATCCATAGCAGCTGATAATGCTCTTTGAACAGCATTACGTGTCTTCTTTAACTTAATGTTATCAGTAATAGCATATTCTTGTCTCAATAAGCTAAGTACATCACTCATAGGTCTTCCAGGAGGAATATATAGACTAAGCAATACTGTTGCCGGGGCCTTCCATTTTTTAAGTTCTTGGATTATCGTCTTAAGCTGTCTTCGATCGACTTTTAGCTTTTGAAGCACTTCTTCACTATAGCTAAAAACTCATACCTCAACACCTTTATACTAAATTGGTGGGATTTCATTAACCCTCATACATATACCTTACCTAGAAAATAATATATCGGATTTATATATTTATATGAAATTCTAAATACAAGTAACAAGCGGGGTGGATTACGTTTGATGTTTATAGAGATGATTGTATATGTCTAGGGTATTGAAGACGAGCTATATTGTACCTGATCTAGAAGTTATTAGGGAGGCAATTATTAATATTATGGAGTGTAAATTGGTTGTAGGGGCAACAGATACCTTATACGGCATCTTTGCTAATCCATTTCAGTATAAATGTGTTGAAAGAGTTTACATAGTTAAAAAGAGAATGGGAAAACCTATACCTCTTCTAGCTGATAGTATTGATTCAATAATTGAGCATGCCATTGTAGACAATAAGATCATTAAATTTTTAGAAATGATAGGATACGGCCCAGTAACTATTATTCTAAAGGTAGATCATAGATCTAAAATAGCTGAGAACGTTCATTTAAAAACTTTTAAAGTAGGATTTCGTGTACCGGCATCACGATTAGTTCAATTAATTGCTAGAGAAGTCGGCGGATTAATTACGGGTACTAGTGCTAATATTAGTGGTCTTAAACCTGCTAGAACAGTCAATGAAGCATTTAGACAACTTGGTGATTCAGTAGATCTCTACATAGATTCTGGATACTCACCGCTAGGTGTGGGCTCTACAGTAATAGACTTAACTGAAGGATTCAAAGTTATACGTTATGGAGTGGTAAATCCGGAGCTCCTGAAAAGATTATATGAAATGCTATAATGACTACTAAAGCCGAATGGTGTTTATTGTGGTCAACGAAATAAAGCTAAGTACATGGAAAATTACTGCTACCTTGTCAATAGTTATAGTTATAATAGTTTTGTATACAATATATTTCGGCATAGATCCTATGATATTATTATCGATAAATCCATTAATTCTAATATTTGCTATAGCAATATATACATTGTCATGGTTTATATCAGGTATTAGATTAAAAATTATACATTCATCTATAAGTAATAAAGTCCTAGGCTTATTAGATTATTTCTATGCTCGTTTATTAGGAGGACTTGTTGCATATTTAACTCCGTCAGCCATGGGAGGCGAACCTGCTAGAGCCTATTATCTATCAAAGAAAACAGGTGATGATATAGCAACGGGTTTTGCTATAGCCATATATGAATTATTCATTGATATAGTTTTCATAAATGTATTAGCAATTATTTATTCAATATATTACTTACCCCTGTCTTTACCTGTTATTCTAGTGTCAGCTTTCGTATTATTTACATGGATCATATTATTCCTCGGTGTAGTATACAAGAATAAAATCATTGATAAACTCTTTAAATTTTTAATAAAGATCTTACCGGAGAGCATTAGAGGAAAGTATAAGATCTTTACAGAGTCTATAAGATTAATAACTAAATTTATAATTAGACCATATAGAGTTGTAATGATCATTCTCAGTACTGTAGCTATGCATTTATTTGCGGGGGCAGTAATCTATATAATCTCAATAGGCTACAGTGGTACTTCATTATTAAATGCTTTTCAAGCATATTTATTTGCTTTAGCTCTTGGGGCATTACCAAGTCCTGGGGGAGCATTCGCCGTAGAATATGGTTTAACGATAACTTTGAAGCCGATCGTTGTTGTTGCTTCCAGGGTTTTAATATATTTTTATACAGTAATAATAGGTCTGTATGCTCTAACAAGAACTAGGCGTTAGGGATAATAATTATCTATTCTGAGTGAGTAATCTTATTATGGTGGTGTAGGCTTTACTAGAAACTATACCGTATTGTTTATCTAAGTGACACATAGTGGGATATATAATGAATGATGAAAGCATAGCTATTACGGTTGTTGGAGGATTTAATATTATTATCCCATTAAATATAGACTTAAGCAAGTATAGACCTCATGAAATAGAAAAGTGGGAAATGATATTTTTATTTAATAGAATCATAACTTACTCTCACATTCTTAAAGTTATTAGTGATTATTGTAGCATGGGTGATTGGTACATTAGGATTAGATTTTATGAACAATGGGATAATCCTATGGATATGTATATCAAGATTATTGATGGAAGAAGATTTATATTGCTCAATAGCGTTCCAGAGCCCAGTAGACTTATTGTTAAGTTTGTACATAATCCTAGATTTAGTAATGCAGCAGTATTGATTATGAAGCCAAAGGATACAGTTGATATACCTAGATGGATCTATGAACTCGAGAAGATTGCTAGAAAATTATATCTTGAATTATCTCCTATAATGTATGCTCGTGGATTAGGTAGGTTAATAGGTATAAAGGTTAAGAGAGATAAAGAAAAAGGTTTATCGGTTAATTTATGTATTGACAAGGAATTACCTAGTAAGCAACGTATTATTGAAAAAGGTTTAGAAATAATATTGAGTAGTATTAAGAAATGTATTGAGTAATCTGCCCCCTTATTTAAATCTATTTTATTATGGTATTTCGTTATTGGGAGGTGTAAATATATTGACTAAGGTAGTTTTAATAGTTCCATGTAATCCATGGGGATACATGGTTGAGGATATAATATCATTTGCTGTTAAGATAGCAAGAAGCTATGGTATAAATGTTACATATACAGTTCTTTATTCTGTTGATGAGACTAGAGCAATAGTATCTATAAATGATAAGGACATAGTCTATGATGAGACAATTTTACCTAAATTAGACGATCTGGTTGATCTAATAGTGATTTCATCAACGCCATCGGGAACGTTATCTAAAGATTATGTTAATGAGTTAGCTATTGAAGCCTAGGTTTTCTTACTAAGCACTAAATTATAGAAGGGGCATTCATTCCAATAATTAATGCATTTCTCTACCTGATTCCTCGTTAGATATCTATTCTGTACTTTACATCTAGCAACATATACGGTAGTAGCTTCTTCGGTCTCAACATATATTGTCTCATAATGGGGGCATTCGGATTTCTTATCGGGAGATATAATGTATATTGGTAAGTATATTGGCAAGCTCTTTTTTCTACCTATAATGTGGTTTTCATATTCTGCCAAAGCTATCACCACAACTAAATAGGGTTATGTGGTTAGCCATAGATAAGTATATGTATTCATTTCTTACAACAATTGTGTTTTGCTATAATAATATAAGGATCAAAAATGATACTATATTCGGTGGTTGGCATGAGAGACGAGAAGTTCGAAGAAATAACAATAGATTTGGGCAGAGTACCAGTGTCGCCAGTTAGTAAAAGGGATATACAAAAACTAGAGATGGCATTAATTATAGGTACGTTATATAGTCCTGAAGTACTTGAGCTCATAAGAGACCCTATTGAGAGAGCCACATGGGTTGATAGCCTTGCAGTTGCAGCGGCTGCATTAGCTAGATCAAAGGCTGGCTATAGTATTGGACAGATAGCTGATGAAGTTGGTAGAAGTGAGACTTCGATCAGAGCTCATTTGACGGGTAAAACAAAGGCTGGACAACTAGTTCTTAAAACATATGAGAAGCTTGTACGCGGTGAACTAAAGGTTATTGTGCCTTTCACGACAAAGGCTATAACTATGCCTGAAGATATTGAAAAAAGAATTAAAGAACTTGAAGAGGAGAGAAAGAAACTTCTTAGTAAAATTAAGCAATTAGAAGAAGAATTAGACAGTGCCAGAAAAGAGCTTAGGGAGAAGTCTAAGGTTATTGAGGAGATTAAGAAGCTTGTAAGTAGAATCTAGATCTTTGGATCTAATTCCATACAATATACGTTTTTGCCATTTACACTAACCCTCATTTTAATACTTGATGCATTTAGGAAGCTATCGTTTCTTTTTAACTCAACATGTATTTTAGCTTCATTATATTTATATATCCTTACGCCATCAACGCCCTTCTTTGCATGTGCTATAGCGTTCTTTACTATATTTATAATCTCATTTGCTGGGATATGGTTATCTAAATTAACTAAAGATTTAGCTGAACCAAACCATTTAATTCCCGTCTTAGTATCTACTATACTCACTGCTTGTTCTATAAACTCGCCGATAAACTCAAATTCTCCCCATTCTATCATCATTGCTTCATGCCACCTCATTTCTATTCATAAATGTTCAAATAAAAGAGGGCTTATAAAGATTTTTAGAGATGAAATAGCACTTCTTAATAAAAAATACTATCTATCTATACTCTTTCATAAGTTGTTCAAGGAATCTAAATCTCTTAGCTGGATGAGGATGTGTACTAAAGATTTCTTTAAGTAAGCTTGGCTTTTCATTCTTAATAATCTCAACTATTCTATCAATATCTCTTCTATAATAGTAGGCTGTGTATGGATCGACTGTCTGATCAGGAGCTGATATAAATAGGGCTTTTAATTGACTATATTTACTTGGATCAAGCCCTCTCTTCTTCAAGTAACCGGATGCAACCATGATCCTAGCTAATGCTCTCATGAGATTTCTTGCACCATTAGGAACTGTGTATGCTGAATGAGCGTCCGCAAAATATTCGCGTAACCTACTTAGATATAGTATTCCTAGATTTAGTACAAACCCTATTAGGACAAGTAACGCTCCAAAACCAACGATTGCAATTGGCGTTAATGCCCCCTCGTCTCTCCTACTATTAAATCCTACAAGCCATCCCCATCTAACGAGGTACTCGCCTAGCCAAAGTATTACAGCTGGAAGAAGTCCTACAAGCATCATAACAGCTACATCACGATGCTTTATATGTCCTATCTCATGGCCAACGATAGCTATAATTTCATCCCTTGATATACCATCGAGTTCAAGCAAACCTTCTGTAACGGCAACCCGGTAACCTGTCAATGGATTTCCATAAGCAAAAGCATTAGGTATCTTGATATGTGCGATCATGGGCTTAGGAGGATTTATGCCGCTACGGGCAGCAATATCTCTAATAGCTTTTTGTAACCATTCCTCTTCTCCAGGCTCTAATGGTTTAACTCTGTATATAGCGTCTATAATGTATGGTGATACAAGCCATTGGAATAGATAGAATATTGCTATAAACAATGCTAAGGCTGTTATTGATGGTGAACCCATTAGAACCATTATTCCATAGAACACTAAAGCAGCGACAAGCGTAACGAATAGAATCGTGGCCATCATTGCACCATAGAGCTTAGCTAAACCCATATCTCTAATCCCCCACTAATCTAGTTTTACATCTATCTCCAATATAGGCTTTCTAGTAATACCTACTAACTCCTTTTTAAAGGGAACTCTAATCCATACAATTCATTAGAGATATCCAGTAAGTTTATGAGGTTAGTAGGTATGACTTCGGCTCTAGCAGTTATTGTAATGGATAATGAAGGGAGAGTAATTGATTACGTAGCGCCATTAGAGATAGGTTTTTCAAAGATAAAGGAAGCTACAAGGATAGGCTTTGATGTATATCGCACAGTATCATTTATACTTAAGAGCTTAGGCTATGATCTTCCAAAGAATATAACGATACATTATCCTGATACAGAGATTGTCATTATACCTAAGGGTAATCATATTGTTATATCTATAACATTTGAACTTATTGAAGCTCCGAAGGCTGCCACTCCTGAGGTGGGTGTTACAGGTACATAATGGTTTTTTATAATGTATCATCAAACTATAGATTGTTATAGAGTCAATTATTTTTAAGGAAAGTAATTGCTGAATCAATCAATAAGGTGTAGAAAGCTATGGTTAATGATTTATTTTCAATACATGCTAGGAGACACATACTTAGAAAATACCTTATGAATATTGAAAGAAGAATAGAGTATATAGGATATCGATTAGAGAAAGATGATGGAACATATGCTAAGACTCTTTACTGTGAACTGAAAAATCTATTAAGAATAAGGAATGTGTTAATAGCTGAACTAGAAGATCTAACTTTAAGTATTATAAATAATAATGTATCTGGTATTGAAAGCAAGTTTGTAAGAAGATAAATTAGAAAACGCCCTTTATCTATAAAGTCTAAGATAGTTTCTATAAACACTCGATCTAGTACTATTTATACTAGTATCCTTTGTCTCAGCCAGAAATTCAATAGTATCCTTAATGAGTTCCGGAGACATCTCTAAACCTCTATATTTGTATGGAGCATCACTTTCAGTTAAGATAATGTCCAGTGGAGCATACTCTAAGACTCTCCTATGTTTAGCCTGAATTTTCCACGCTGGATTAGCACCTATGTAATATCCTTTATCAGCGATTTCTTCTAGAAGATTTAATGGACCAGTATACCAGTGAAAATAGGCCTTGTCAATATCGTATCTAATTAGTAGATCAAGTACTTCCTTCCAAGTACCAGCTGTATGGAGGTTAAGTAATAGATCATATTCGCGGGCTAGTTCTAGGAATTTTCTAAAGAACATCCTCTGCTTATTAATTGTTTTAGCTACAAATCTAGTATCAAGACCAATCTCTCCAAGACACCTTATATCCTCTTTATCAACAATCTCAGCAATTCTCTCAAGATCATCTATTGTGGCGTCTCCAATGCTCCATGGATGAATGCCTATACATGGCTTTATGAAACCATATTTCCTAGAAAGTTCAATTGTCTTATGACTAGTTTCAAGATCATCTGATACTATTACAAGGATATAATCATCCTTAAACTTCAGAAGCGTTTCTTCATCAAGCTCATGTCCATGGTTATGCATGTCAATATATTTCATGATAATCGCCAGCTTATAATTTTCTCAATTAAACCAATTAATTCTCTAGATATTTTATAATCTTTGTTTTTATCTAAAACTGTATATAAAAATCCATTAGAACCTATAATGAACAATCTTAGCTTATCGGTACACTTATTACTTATTATTACATGACTGTTTTCTTCCCTATATTCAATACATGATTTTCTGTTTAATATGATCTCTCTTAATACATTTTCTCTAAATGCTATATAGGCTAAGATAATGTATGGATATTTTTTATTAATAATAGCTTTTGTTAATATGTCAATGAATGAGTTAATATATCTATTACCTTTAAGAGTATTAAGAAATATACTTGACTCAATAAGTTTTTGTGTAAAACTTTGTATTTCCTTTCCTAGTAGTAAAGGAGGCGATATTTTATCTAAGGGGATATCTAGATCATAGACAATAGTATACATATCGTATATATTGAAGTTTGATATGGTCTTCCATTCATTAATAATATTTATTTCTTTACCTAGAAGGTCGTAATTCAATGTAGTATTAAATCCTACGAGAAGATCTTTATTTATTCTTATTAAATTAATATTTTTACTAAATAAGCACGTTAATCTATTAACATAGTGTCTAGTATCCCATCTGGTATACCTTTCATTCCCCCATGTAAATTCAGAGAAAATTTCTCCATTACATATTATTCTATATAGCGTATTAGATTTTATTTCAATGGAATATTTGAATAAATTCTCATCAGGACTATAGATCAGTATTAAGTTATCCTTATCTATTATCTCAAGAGTAGTATCGATTTTTCTACCATTTTCATCAATACATTCAATAATATTTTCATTATTTAATGAGCAATAAATTTGATATCTTTTATCATCCTTATCCATATATATCCCTCTAAAAACTATATATTAACCTAATATAGGTATAACTTAATAC
>CAZVWZ010000010.1:0-20117 GCA_964631195.1 uncultured Desulfurococcaceae archaeon | reverse complement strand
TAGAAGAGATCCTTATTAGAGATAAAGATGAACTTAAAAGAATATATGAATTCCTTAATAAGGCTATAGAAGCATATAAGATCTTATCACTAGCATATTATCTTAGAGAGAATGTGCTTAACTATGAAAAAGCACCTGCAGAGATAAGAAAGCAAGCAATTAAGCTTCTTGAAAAAGAAACCAGTAGTATTCTTGAACAGTTCGAACTAGACTATACTGCTATAAGGCTTACAAATGATCTTGGTGTTGAAGTCTATTCATCGCGTGGTACGGCCTATACCTTATCAGAACTTAGTGGGGGAGAACAGATAGCTGTCATACTTGCCATTATACTTGGCTTGCATAAGATTATTGGTAAAGGTAGATTAGGTGTTCTAGCACTCGATGAGCCAACCATCTATCTTGATGAAGAAAGAAGAAAGAAACTTATAGAGGTTATAAAGAACTTTAGGGGAGGACATATTATTCCACAATTGATTGTTATAACACATAATAGGGAAGTGGTTAACGCATCTGATCAAGTATATGAAGTTGTAAAAGAACCAAGTGGTTCAAAGGTATCAATTCTTGAAACAATATAGTTTGTAGTTCTATTTTAATCTTATAATCCATCGCTCTCTACTCTTAATTAAAACAGGTATAGTCTTCCTAGCCTCCGATAGTCTATCACGATCAATAATGTATTCACCGTATCTAATACCATGGCCTAGTTCATAAACCTTTATACCAAATGGGTCGAGAACCATACTCCTACCAGTATAATTGCTTCCAAATCTATTAGCAATAACAACCCAGTAGGTGTTTTCATGGGCACGGCTCCTACCAAGAAATTCAAGTGTTTCTTCCTTCAATGGTCCTCTTACCCAGCCACTATGGACTAGGACTAGATCAGCTCCTTGTAATGCATAGCTTCGGAATAGCTCCGGGAATCTAATGTCAAAACATATGGCAACTCTAATATGGAATCCATTAATCATGATCTTCTTGGATAACTGATCTCCAGGTATAAAGTAGTCTGATTCTCGGTAACCATAGGCATCAAACAAATGAATCTTGCTGTATATCCATTCAAAACTACCGCTAGGTCTGACGAGTATACTAGAACTTCTACATTTAGGCAGCATACTAGTTTTCTCAATAAAGTGTACAAGTATTGGAATGCCGTACTTGCCAGCTAGATCTGATATAAGTGATAGATAATTACTATCATCTAATAACTCCGCCTTATCATAAAGTTCTTCCGGCGATAAACTAGCTAATGGATCTATCATTGAATATTCGGGTAAGATGATTACATCTGCTTCCTTTATACCATTCCTCAATAACTCGCTAGTTCTACGGAAGTTATCAATAGGTTTTACACCATACTCTCCCTGGACAATACCTATAACTAGATACTCGTTCATTGATTACACCAAGTATTAAATAGTCCTTAGGAAATTTAACGAATATGGTAACTGTATTATAGTTTATAAACAAGGCTATAATAGATCTTATATGGTGATAACCATGGCATTTGATGTACCTATCGGAATAGTTTGCAAAGATGAGTTTATAACTAAGGAAGAACATTCTGCCAAGGTCATTGGAAGCGGAGATGTTGAAGTCTTATCAACTCCATCAATGATATTATTTATGGAAATTTCTTCATGGAAATGTATACAGAAATATTTACCGGAAGAATATACGACCGTAGGTATTAAAATATGTGTGGAACATAAAGCTCCAGCTCCTATTGGAGATAGGATCTTGATTGAAACAAAATTGGACGCAGTTGAGGAGAGGAAATTAATATTCTATGTTAAAGCTTTATGGAAGGATAAGGTAATCGGTGAGGGTATACATGAGAGATATATTGTTAATAGGCAAAGATTTATAAATAAAGTTAAAAGGATGATTAGCAAGAATTAAATATTTACTTCTTAAGCATCAGTGTCTTTATTAATAAGGACTATATTTATCACATAGTTAGATCTATTAGGGATCGTTTTAAACAAATTATAACTGTAGCTTATTTAATTCATTTACTCTAGCTACATTCTTCCAAAATCCATATAAAATTGGATCAAGTTATTCTAGAAATCTATGAAATATTTTTCTATAACTGTAATACTATGATAATTTATTGGAGTTGATTAGTTATGACGAGATACCTACTCTATGTCCATCCTTATTGTATATCAAGCTATAAAGTTGTCAGATACTTACTAGAGAGAGACGCACTTGATAAGATAACTGTTGTCTCATTAATAAGTGGAAATCCATTATCTTTAGAGAAAATTATTCTAAGTGTACCTGCCTTGGAAGTTAATGGTAAAATAGTTGCAATAGATCCCCTAGAACCCGAGTTCGTTAAAAACGTCATTAATGGTTTAGATGTTAGTGTATATGTTCCATTAAATGATGAACAGATAATTAAGAGGTTTATTGATAGCGTATTAGCTAGTAGCTATATAGCTATCCAAATATATTTCGGTGGTATGACAGTAAATGATATAATCCATACATCTTTCATTGAGTATGCATTAAGAACTTACTTTTCAAAGCTAGATCTTAATCGAGTAAGGAAAGTATTGTTGAATAGGATAAACTATATCCATGATACAATATTGAAGGTTATACCAAGAATTGTTGCAATTAATTATTTGAGAGATCTTTCCATTACTCGTGGTGGTAAAATAGATAAGAGCGAGGCCTTCGATGAAAGGAAATTAATGCTATGGAGCATAGCTAAAAACTCTATGGGAAGGTCATTTACTCCATTACTCGACCATACTATGAAGAACATTGAGAAATACTATGTAATTCTTGACATTCTCAAGGAGAAGTTTTATGAATACTATACAAAAATAATTAATGAATATAGTAGGATAAGAAGTGATGAACAGATATATAAAATTCTGATACATGGACATAATACGGGTATGTAGGTGATGGATCTGGTTTATACTATACCTAGATTAATAGATATTAATGCATATTCAAAATTATTCAAGAATAAGAAAAAACTATTGATCATTGGCAGATGTTTAGAAATAGAACATAGAAATCGCATAGATGAATTTATTGAAAAAGGTTATGCACCGTTATCAGTTTGCCTAGAAGCTGAACATGTAAATATGATAGGATTTAAACTAGCTGGTATAATTGCCCGAGGAAACTATGATGAAATAGCTGTCTTAACTGTTGACGGTAGTTTACATTGTACACAACTTCATTGGATGGTTGAAGAAGTCTTCAAGATCATGGATCTTGATAAACGAATTATCAGGAATCATTATGTAATTTATAAAGGTAAGGTATATCAAATACCATTAGACGCTATAAAAACCTCAAGATACCTCTATAAAGTAGCAAAATTAATCCAGAAGTCCATGGAAAAATTATGAATGTATTACTTAATAATTATAGGGCAATATTTTTGAAGTATAGAAAGCTATAATTAAATCTTAGCATGGATCTCATAATAGATCTAGATGTTGGTTTTATCTCTTTATTCCTATTTTCTTAAATAGTTTCACAATAGCGTTTTCGAGATAAGTTATCTTTGGTAATTCGTTAAGAGAACTTGCTCTAATAGTAATTTTAATATGGTCATCTTCAATAGACATATTTAAATCTGTTTCCAATTGTTCAATAGCTTTTTCTATTTTCTCTAGAATATTCGGGTCTTCTTCAACAAGATCCTCTATACTATGTGTTGCAGTTAAAGTAATTCCATCACGGTCGGCATCTATTATAAATTCATCTATAATCCCGGCACCCATGAATAATATCCATACATTGAAATCATCAAGATCTATACCGTAATCCTGTAACCAGTAGTTGTTTGTATCAAGGGTTGATAATATGTATTCTTCTAGGCCTGTATGCGTTAATATACCGAGTTCCATAAGATCCATAAATCCATTGATTACTTTATCTAGATTTGGCATTTCACCATAGTTATGATTTTCAACAAATGATACAACCTCATCAAGATCATATAGTAGGAATTCTCGTATAAACCTTTGTATAAAATCCTGTAATTCGATATCATATTTACTGAGTTTCTTTTTAGCATGATTGATTGTCTCTTCATCAAGTTTAACTGTTATTTCAGTCATGGTTATCACCAGTCATATAGGAATACATGACTATACCTTAAATAGTATATCTATTTTAGTCAGCAATAATGTTGCCGATGTCATCAGGTATTCTATAACCTGGATATTTTTTGACGAGTTTCTTTATCCGTTCTCCCTGAAGATATTCTATGAATTTCTTAACACTATGTTTCTTCAAACTATCTTTTTGAATAAGGAAGTCATAATGTTCCCAGGTAATAGGTATAAAATCTAGATCATATTTCCATGCAACATATTCTATAGCTATACCAGCATCAGCTCTTCCCTGCTTAATAGCAGCGGCAACGGCTGTATGTGTCTTAACTTCATAGCTATAACCTTTAATTTTCTTAATCAAATCGTTAAAGTCTATGTTCATGTTCTTTGCAAGATTCTTCAGTAGTATATCCAGTAGAACGCGGGTTCCTGCACCACGTGTACGATTAACGATAACTACATCATCGCGAAGGAAGTCATGAACTCCATGGATATTTTTGACGTTTCCCTTAGCGATGACAATACCTATTCTCCTATCATAGCCTCTTATAAGTACGGCTTTACCATGCATACCTAGTTTTTTCATGAATGTTATGTTATACACTCCTCTCTCTCCATCAAGTAGATGAGTTGGAGCAATATCAGCCTCTCCCCTACGAATAGCATACCATCCACCAAGACTACCTGTAACAATGACTCTTGTAGAATTCATTAGGTCAGCACCTACAAGGATCCTATAAATAAATGGGTCATTACTTCCTATAATGACTAGATCAGGTATCTTATGTTCTGAACTAAATAATTCAACATCGATTATTTCATTCTCTAGATAGAGATCCCTATTGTTTTCCAAAATAGCATAGCCATCACTATTAACAAGCGGTGAGATATTGCCGCTTTTCATAGAAACTGGGTACGCTACTAAAATACCACCTCTGTTAACAAGGGCAACTGGTAATAACCATGTTCTTCCAAGAGGTTTTCTAATCCTATAAGCTAGTCTAGCTCTAACCTTTCTAACGGGAGGTATTCTAAGGCCAGCTAAGCGGGCAATAATGGGCTTAACAACTTTATGAAGAACCATATAACATGATAATGGGAATCCTGGAAGGCCAAAAATCAACTTTCCATTAGCAATCGCCACAACAGTAGGCTTACCCGGTTTAATAGCAAGTCCATGTATGATTACTCCAGGCTCTCCAAGAGAATTAAATACGCGGTACACTAGATCCCCTAAACCAGCTGATGTACCTCCACTCGTTATTATAACGTCATACTCCTCTAATGCTTTTACAAGTCTTTCATAGATTATACTATAATCGTCAGGCAGCCTTCCATGGAATACTGCATCTATACCAAGTTCCCGCAGGCTAGTTGTTATTAAGTAACCATTAACATCATATATCTTTCCATCAAGTAGATCTTCTCCGGGTTCAACAATCTCATTGCCAGTAGAGTAAACTGCAACCTTTACTTTACGGTAAACTTTCACACGCTCTACACCAAGGCCAGCTAATAACCCTATTTCTTTTGATCCTAAAAGTGTACCTTTTAACAATATTAGATCACCTAAACTAATATCACCTCCTGTAAAAGCAATGTTTTCTCCAGGTGAGACGCTCTTATATACGAGTAATTCATCTCTACTTCGTGAAGTATACTCCACCATAACAACAGCATTTGCTCCCCTAGGGATCATGGCTCCAGTTGCTATTTCAATAGCAGAGCCTTTAGAAACTTCGATACTAGGTTTAATTCCTACTTCAATAGACCCAGAGATTATTAACTTAACAGGTCTATTTTCATCAGCTCCATATGTATCCTCAGCTCTAACAGCATAGCCATCAACTTCACTTCGATCAAAAGGGGGGTGATCTATTGGTGCGTAAATGTCTTCTGCCAAGACTCTACCAAGGGCATTAATCAATTTAATATCTTCAACTCCCAAAGGCCTTAAATTAATATGTTTATTAATTATACTAGTTACTTCATTCAAATCTATAAGTTTATGAAAGATCTTCCTAGACAATATAATACACCTTAATCCTAAATCACTTAGAACTCGATAATAAATAGTATTCAGATCAACTATTATGTAATTCAATTAAAGTATTAATAAGTATTAATAGTTCCTTGATAAACGTATCCTTATTTAGCTAGATATATAAAGCCTTATATCAACACTACTTTTATTACCAATGTATATGGGGCCTCTTAAATAGATTATATATTCACCATAGTATTTCTCCGAAGGATCTAATCTAATATATGTTTCATTATCTACTATAGCTCCTTTATATGAATATGAATACTTACTATGTTTGATAACAATACCAAGCCCATATTCTTTAACATTACTCATTCTTAAAACTATGTATAGTGTATGTTATGAAAAGATTCATTAATCTTTATAGAAACAATTGATATCCTGGATAATCAGGTACATACGGAGGTAGTTCAATGTATTTTAATCCATTATGTGTGAACATGTAATATGAATTATTCATTAAATTGCCAAAATGAAGGGAAATATTCTTAAACAGTATCATTTTTTCTCCAGTACTAGTTGTTTCATTTCTTAATGTAATAGTTGTATTGACAATATTTTCATTCTCTAATACCATAAAATGAGCAAAGATAATTATTGCTATTATTAATGATACTATGATAAAGAATACTATATAAGTTAGAGTTCTATTCATAATATACTATCACCTCAGTCGAAACCTCCTTCTTCATCTCCGAACGGATCATTAAAGATGAGCACTTCATCATTTATCCTCTACTATAGAATTGTCAGACACCTGTATCTTCTTTAAATATTAATGTTATTTGAAAGTAAATGAACTTTAACTTGTTCTCCCTTTTCATAGCCCTCATGATCTTCTGGTATTATTATATATCCATGGCTTTTTGCTAAACTAGATATTATACTACTTCCTTTAACCATGTAAGGTATTGCATAGAAAGTATTATCGACTTTTTCAAGAAAGACCCGTACAAAGCTTCTATAGCCTACTTGATTAACAACTCTTTGCTTCAAATATGCTATGACATATGGATTTAGAGGAGGCTTAGAATCTAACCATAAATAAAGTAGAGGCTTGACAAATGCTTCGAGACCTACCCATGCAGCAACTGGATTACCACTTAAGGCGAATAATGGCTTATTATTTATAATGGCCAAACTCGTTGTTCTACCCGGCCTCAAAGCTATACCACGGATAATCCATAAACCATATTTATCAACATAATCAGGTACTAGATCCTTTTCACTAACACTTGTACCACCAATGGTTATCATTATATCGGACTCTCTGAATGCTTTATTTAAAGTATTAGTAAGTTCTTCAAGATCGTCTGGTACTACACCATATCTATGCAGATGTATGAAACCTAGGCCTTCAAGATATTTTTCAACAAGAATATCTGTTGATGTAAACTTTTTTCCAGGTCTAAGATGACTTTCTAGATCTACTAATTCGTCTCCTATAGCTATTATACCGATGCTTAAAGGCTTATAGACAAGAATCCTTTTAACTCCGAGGCTAACGAGTAACGTTATATGGTATGGATTGATCTGTGTACCTTTTTTTATTATAAGTTCTCCTTTTCTAACATCATCTCCGACTCGATTAACATTGGCATAGATCGGTACTTGTCTAATAATCTCTATTTCATCATTAACTCTATATGTATCCTCATACATTACAACAGCATTGGCTCCAGGCGGTAAGGGAGCACCAGTATATACTTCTATTGCTTCTCCAAATCCTACTTCTCCATATAGATCTGGAACATCACCTGGCCTTAGTAATCCTTTTATTCTCAATCTTATGGGATTCGTTGGAGAAGCTCCATAAGTGTCCTCGGCTTTTACGGCATAGCCGTCAACTGCACTATTATTATATGATGGGAGATCCATTGGTGCATATATGTTCTTTGCAATAATTAGATTATTTGCCTTAACAACAGGTACATCTAAAGTCTCTACATGTAGTTTAAACTGTTTATAGGCTCTCTCTAATGCATTATTAAGCCTGGTTAGTCTTCCCCAGAATCTTGGCATGGGACATCAATAAATTATTGTCTTAAACTATATTATAGAATTGCTGGTTCTTAAGAAAATAGAGTAGAAATTATAGGTGATTAAAATGGATCTAAAATATGGTATTCTTGTTGTCAGTGATAGCGTGTATAGTGGAGAAAAAGAAGATGTGTCTGGTAAACTAGCTAAATCAGTTATTGAAGATAAAGGCTATATCGTGAATAAATATACTATCATACCTAATGATTATAAGCTAATCTTACATAAGGTCTTAGATCTTGTTAAGGAATGTGATGTGGTTATCGTTATTGGGGGCACAGGACCCAGTCCAAGAGATATTAGTATTGATGTTATCGAGAAAATTTCATGGAGAGCCTTACCTGGATTTGGAGAAATATTTAGATACATAACATTTAAACGTCATGGCTTTAAAGCTATTTATAGCAGAGCTGGACTTTACATTGTTGATAAATCCGCTGTTATTGTAACTCCTGGTTCTCCGGATGCTGTAAAGATTGCTCTTGAGATAGTACTGGAATCCATAGATCATGTTATAGAAGAAGTTAGAAGAGTGAAAGGTGTTCATAGAAAAGTTTAGCTTAGTCTTATGATAGTGTTCTATACCTCAATACATTGAATAAGTAGATTATTGGATATTGAATAGAATAATATATATTATATGTAGGGCAATCTAATTAATGGTGAACATATTGCCCATCGTTAGAACGGGTCCTGTTAGAGTAAGTGGTTATGCCATAAAATTAAGAAGAGTAGTTAATGCTGTTCTTCGAGACATGTATAAGAAAGGAGAACTCAATTCAAAGAAAATTAATGAACAAATATCTGATCTAAATGCAAAGATCTATAATATACTTGTTGAAAGATTTGAAATACCTAAAGAGGCCATTACTAACATTGTCCTAGACTTTGATATAGTTGAAGGCAGTCTTAAGGTGAATAATATTGAAATTGAAATATATGATAAAGACGATATTCTCAGTAGGAATACAACAAACGAAGTTAAAAAGCTCCTAGGCCTGGTATAGCCATATAATCATTATTGAAGAACATGTATTAATGGATAAAGTATTTAGCATCATATAAACCCTTAGTAGTATTCTCCAAGTAACCACCAATTACCTATACTCACGTTTCTTAGGCCGTTCTTTTTTGCAATCCTATATGCATGGAGTGCGTGGCTTCTGCTTGTAGGTGGAAGATCTAACATGAGATAGTCCGGGTGAAATGCAAGTAGTCTGAATGGTATATCACGATCAAGATCTGCCAAGAAGCTTGTGATGCCATCGATCTCATATTCATCAATATATCCAGGTATAAGTAATGTACTAATAACTAATAAAGGAGGTTCCTTTCTTTTATCAATATATTTAGCGATCCTTTCAATATTTTTAATTACTAGTCTACCATCATTACCGGTTAGGGCATAATAAACCTCCGGAGACCATGCCTTAAGATCGATCTTAACAATTCCGCCTGTTTCAAGGCTAAGTTTTACTGCCTGTTCAAGCAAATCTGGATTCATTAAACCATTAGTTTCCCAGCAAACACGAAAAACTCTAAGTCCAAGTTCCTTAGCCCTCCTAATCATCGCTCGAGATGTAGCTAATGCATGTATTATTTGCGGCCCAGGATCTCCTCCAAAGAAGCAAACGCAGGTAGTCTTTAGAGATACAGCTTTAACAAGATCATTTACCTCCATTATAGGATAGCCTTTAGAGGCCATATCACGGTATTCCCAGTTTTGGCAAAACAAACAATTTAAATTACATGCTCCATAAAATACCGCTATATTATAGTAGCCTCTTTCAGGCCCCTTTCTAGACAAGGAGTACTTTGGATAACCAGCACCAGTTGCTCCTGGACAGACCCAGTCTGCTACACAATTTGTTGGATGAGGGTCAAAGTAGTACATACCAGTTGCCTTAAGTGGTGAACCGGTTTTATAGACTATTCTTCCATTTATATTTATTGTTAAACCACAGTAACCCATGCCTCCTACAGGTATTTGACAGGAATTACCACATATATTACATTTCACACCAGTTGGATCTCTCGGCGGCTCTATTGGGAGTTTATGTCTTAGTCTAGCATTTACATGCTTTTCTCTGATAATAGAATATGATTCATTCCATCTATTCCTTATACACTCAATACATAAAGATACCGCACTTGATATTAGATTACTTGATTTACCACATAATCTACACTTACTCATGGCTGTATCATGTATATTATTAGAGAATTGAGTGGAATAAATAATATTATTAATTAAAAATATTTCAAAAGATTTTAATCCTCTCTAGAAAGTAATTCTGTAAAGGATTTCTCTAAATCCTTATATGAAACCATAATATGTCTTGTATTAAATGATATAGCATATTCTCCTCTATGATCAATGGCTATCAGCCCTGTATTGTCCTTGCCCCATATACTTGTTATCCAGTCTAAAACAAGATCCATTGATTTCTTTAGACTATATCCATGAGAGACTAAAAGAGCTATACGTATACCTGGAAGAGATTGAACAATAACTTCACCTATACCTGTTGCAGCTATTGCAACATATTTGTCTGCATAAAAGCCTGCTCCAGGTATAGCTGAGTCTCCCACGCGTCCAGAGAGCTTGAGCCATACACCACCAGTACTTACGCCAGCAGCTAACCTACCGTCATTATCAAGTGCAACTGCTCCAACAGTTCCAGTTAAACCTAGCTCCTTCAATAAGTTTTTATTTCGGGCAAAGACTTTCCATTCACCACCCAAGTACTTATCCAATAACTCATAGTATCTCTTAAATAGTCTATCACTAGGTTCTTTAATGCGATCTAATCCCATTTTTTCAGCTAATTGATCGGCTCCGCTACCAGCTAAAAGTACATGATCTGTTTTTTCTAAAACTATTCTTGCAAGTCTAATAGGGTTTTTAGGATACTTTACAGCAGCTACTGCTCCAACTCTAAGTCTAGAGCCATCCATTAAACCGGCGTCCATTTCCCTATATTTGGCAATATTTAATATGCTTCCCACACCAGCGTTAAATGAGCCGCTGTCTTCCATGTACGCTATAGCTTCAACAACAGCTTCCAGCGCTGATCCTGTACATAGATATCTCCATCCATGTTCCCTAGCTGCTTCTATGTCTTTGAGTGCTTTTTCAATACGCTCTTTAGGAGCTTTCCATGTACCGGCTCCACCATGTAATAATATAGCTGGTCTACCCATGTAATTATCACCATTAATGTAGATAGAGAACTTTATTTATAATATAGTTTTAGGATTATAAGGTAATGAAAAATCTAGTCTAACTAGAATATCTAGTGTGGAGGATTGTCTATGGGATTAGTTAATAGAGGCTTTAGATATAAATATAGACTGTTAGATGAAAAGATCTATCCATTGATTGCCATTCCATTATTCTTCACAATAATAGGCCTAATATATTTAGTGTTAACTACCGTTACCTACCTAACGCTAAATCCCCAGGCAATACCTGAACAAGAACTATCACTATCGATGGCATTTATTAGCTTTGGAGCAGTATATGTAGTAAGCTCGGCTATTGCTTCATACATGATGTATAGCGCATTACATGACCACATATTTTATAGCGTAACAGAAACTATTCTTGAACTGTCTGAAAAAGAAGAATTAAAGATCAAGTATATTTTAAATCCTGAATATACTCGTTCTAAACTTCCATCGCCAATAACAGCATTGATTTTAACATTATTTACTGGAGGAATAGCTTTTCCAGTAATGATATATCTATTTGAGAAAAGGATAAGATCGCATGATGCAGTAGAATCTAAGATAAAAGGTCTAAGGTCGTATTCACAAATAGATATTGGAAACTTTTTACTTGATTTAATATTGTTAGTAGTTACTTTAGGTTTATGGCTTGGTGTGTGGATCTGGAGAGCCATAACGATCTATAATAGGCATATAAAGTCAAAGCATTTACTATCGGGAATAGAGGAGATCCCTTCATTAACTCCTAGACCAATGCTTATTATTCCATTAATTCTATTGTCCATGTCTATTCTTGTCTTTTTGTCGATCATGAATATCCCTGTAATACCATTACCGCAATTATTCATGGCATTCTTAATGGCGTATACCGCATATGTGTTTAGAAGGAAAAAATTAGTTTATCAAGTTGCTGCGTTGATTGTTCTTCAATACACTATTCTTGGAACCATAGGATTAGTAGGATTTTTTGCTTATAACTTCTATTCACCTTTGTTAACTGCTTTTGAAAGACTCTCTGAAAGTTTAAGTAGGGATTTCCTGTCATTAATATTGACGATTTTTCAAAATAACATTCGTATAACTATTTTTGGTCTAATACCGTTTATAGGGCCTCTTATAGCTGGTTATGCTATTGGTAATACAGCGTTCTTATTCGGATTAATTGTTTATGAAAAACCTCCTGCTTTAAGTTTATTCTTAATGCCTCATACATTTCTAGAGTTTCTATCATATAGTCTTTCTGTCGCTATTGCTACACGGATCCCTATTGAGGGTCGTAGGTTATTGCCTTACGCCCTTATATCAATTGCCATATTATTCATAGGTGCAATAGTTGAGTCTATATTTATACTTATGACGGGGTGAGAATACTTGATAAAGGTTGTATCATTTGATGTATGGGATACATTACTTAAACTTGATGTAATGCTAGATGCAATTGCTAGAGGAATATCTAAGGTAGCGGACATTAATGTAGAAGAAGTCTCTATTAAGATATATGGAGTTCGAGAAAGAATTAGGGAAGTTAGGAGAAAGGGAGAGCTAAGTATATCGGAGATACTAGCTCTTAGTAGAATATTAATTGCTGAAGAGCTAGATGTAGATGAGGAAATAGTTAGAAGAGGTATAGCAAGAGCAATATTAGATATAGATTATGATGACCTAGTTAACGAGTATGCCAAAGAAATACTTAGTACACTTAAAAAGAAAGGCTTAAAGATCATTGTAATAGGTAATGTTATGATATGGGAATCTCCATACACGCGTTTACTCTTAGAAGCTACAGGATTAGCTGAGTATATAGATAAACAATATTATGCGGATGAAATGGGCGTTTATAAACCAATGAGAGAAGCGTTTTATAATCCACTTAAGGATTTTGAAGCAAGACCTGATGAAGCTGTTCATATTGGTGACTCTAGTATTGAAGATTTTGAAGGTGCTTTAGAGAATGGACTTTATGCTATAAAAATTGATCCCGAAATTAGTGAAGTAATTTATCCAAGGAAGAGAGGATACATAGTCCCTAGTCTAAGACATGCACTAAAGATTATTATGGATCTTTTAGAGGGATCTAAATGAGTAGAGAAGTCAACGGGTTTTGCAAAAAATGCGGCTTTAAGTATGATTTCTTCAAAAATTACTATTATAGATGTCCTAAATGTGGTTCTCCACTTGATATAAGATATGATAGATCGTGGAATCCAGAGGGTAGTGGATTAAACAGATACTCCTCAATGCTTCCAATAAGCGTTTTAAAGAGTGTCGGAGAAGGTTCAACACCGATTGTTGTCAGAGAGTATAATGGATTAAAACTATGGTTTAAGTTAGAATATCTTAATCCATCTGGAAGTTTTAAGGATCGTGGATCATCGTTAGCACTATCACATGCCTATAAACTGGGTTATAAAAGAATTATGGAGGATTCTAGCGGAAATACTGGTTTAAGTGTATCATTATATTCTTATATCTATGGTTTATCAGCTACCATAGTTATCCCAAAATATGCTCCTAGTGGAAAGAAGGATCTTATAAGACTTTTTGGAGCAAGTATTGTTGAAGCTCCTACTCGTACCGATGCTGCTAGAATTGCCCTAGAAATGGCTAAAAACTCCACCATATACTATGTAGCACATACATGGAATCCATTATACCCTATTGCATATAAGACTATAGCATATGAAGTATTCGAGCAGGGCTTTCATGGAGATGCTGTAGTTGTACCTATTGGTAGTGGAGGCCTTGCCTTAGGCCTCTACTGGGGTTTTAGGGATCTATATGAACTCGGGTTAATTGACAATATACCACTATTTATTGGAGTTCAAGGCGTGTCTTCGAAGCCAGTCTATGAAAGATTATATGGTGTAGTCAACATTCAGGGATCATCAGAACTTGCCGATGGTATTTTAGTGAGAGAACCTCCACGCTTAGAAGAGATCGCAGCTATATTTAAGGAGACAAAGGGTTGTATTGTACTTATAGATAATAGTGACATTATCTATGGGTTAAAGAAACTTATAGGATACGGATTTATTGTTGAGCCTACTAGTGCATCCGTAATCCGCGGTATTGAGAAAGCAATTGAATTCTGTTCTTTAAACAATTTAAAAGAAGTTCTTGTACCCTTAACGGGTTCGGGCTTAAAGATGCTTGATCTCTTGGTAAAATTAATTAAGCTATAAGTATATAGATATGTTGTAGAAAAAAAGTTAGGCTAGCCTAACTTTATTGGTGAATATGCCATGCCACCAATACCACTGGATCAATTGCCTCCAGGGACAAGGGCAAGGGTTGTAAATGTATACGCTCCTGGAAGATGGAATTATAGATTGCTGCAAATGGGGGTTGTACCAGGTGGCATAATAGAAGTTGTCATAAATAATGGTGTTGGACCTATAGTGATTAGGGTTATGGGTGTAACATTATCGTTAGGAAGAGGTATAGCTAGGAGAATACTTGTCGAACCACTTAGGTAAAAATAATATTATGGGTCTGTGCTATGGTATAGGTGGTTCTTATGAGTAAAGAAATAACAATAGCTGTTATGGGACAACCTAATGTTGGTAAATCAACATTATTCAATGTATTAACTGGTAGAAACGTACATGTAGCTAATTGGCCTGGTGTAACTGTTGAGAGACATGAAGGTTGGAGAGATTATAGGAATCGTAGGCTACACTTTGTAGATTTACCCGGAATATATGGGTTATCAGCATCAACTCTTGAAGAGGTCATTGCTAGATCATATCTTGTAAGTGGCGGACCTGATGTAGTCTTAGTACTTGTTGATAGCACAATACCTGAGAGAACAATGTATCTTGCTTTAGAGGTTCTAGAACTCTTTCCAAAAACGATAATAGTATTGACAAAATCCGATCTAGCCCATCCGCAGGGAATACACATAAACCCACATGTGATAGAACGTAAACTAGGCGTACCCGTTGTCATGGTATCAGCTGCTACAGGGCAAGGTGTTAATGAACTCTTGGAGACAATTGTACGGGTTAGTGAGAGTATCATAGGGAGAAGGAATCCTTTAAAAATAGATTATGATGAACTTGAACCATTTATTCGAAGTGTCGAAGAAATAGTATCAAAAACTAGTCTTGCAAAAGATTTCCCAATTAGATGGGCGGCTATAAGGCTTCTTGAAGGAGATATTGATCTTGAATCTAGACTTAGAAAGCGAGGTGAAGAGGAAGCCCTTAGAAAAATTGCTGGAATTCGTGAAGAGATCAGGAGCATACTTAGACAAAGACCTGAAGAAGTATTTGCTCAAAAGAGATTCAATTATCTCATGGATATAGTAAGAGAAAGTATTGCACGTATTGAGAAAACTAAAATGGGTGTCCATGAACGATTCGATAAGATTATTATGCATCCTATAATGGGTCCCATTATATCATTTCTTATCTTGCTGATATTGTTTACTGTAGTGTTTACAATAAATACTGGGTTCCCATTCAATATACTTCTTGATTCAATGGGTTTAAGTGATGCAGCATCTATCGTTGAGGAATACAGTCTTGCTGGTTTAATGGATAAAGCAATAAGCTTACTTGGAGAATACATAGCCTATACTCTAGAGGGCTCTCCTGAGTGGTTTGTAAGCCTGGTTGTCGACGGTATTATTGGCGGTGTTGGAGCAGTTCTTGTGTTCTTACCATTAATATTTCTCATAGCCCTTATGTTGGCAATACTAGAGGATAGCGGCTTAGCACCTAGAATAGCTGTTAGCCTAAACTATTTATTAAATAAAATTGGTTTATCTGGGCATGCTGTATTTCCTATGACACTTAGTCTTGGATGTAATGTACCAGCTGTGATGGCTACTAGAGCTACACCTAATTATAGAGAAAGGATCAGGCTAATACTTACAATACCTTTTATACCATGCCAGGCTAGACTGATAGTTATATTGGCCTTTGCATCAGCATTAACTGGTCTTGGTAGTGTTGCACTGGTATTGTTTAGCTATATTGGCGCATTTCTAGTTTTTGCATTTATTAGCAAGTTATTGATAACCTATGATAGGAGGAAAGGATTGTATGAAGAACCAGAGCTCTTATTAGAAATACCTCCTTTACATAAGCCATTGCCTAAAGTTATATGGTGGCTTACATGGGATTCTGTTAGACACTTCCTTAAGAAAGCAGGTACAATAATATTTCTCGTAACAGTAATCGCATGGGCTATGTTATATTATACTCCATCATTAGAACCGGCTGTTGAGCCAGGAGATAGTATAGGTGCAGGTATTGCAAAGATATTTGCTCCTCTACTATATCCGCTTGGGTTAAATTACGATCAAGCTTGGATGATAGCTTATGCATTAATAATCGGGTTTTTAGCCAAAGAAGCTGTTGTAGGCACATTAGCAATATTAGCTGGCACTTCAAGCGCTAGTGAAGCTATAAGAGTTATAGGCTTAAGTGATCCGCAAATAGCTGGTTTAACCATGTTTAGTGTACTTTATGTACCTTGTCTGGCAACATTAGCTGTGATCTATAGTGAATCGAGAAACTTAAAATTAACACTTATAGCAATTGCAATAATGCTTTCAGTAGCTTATTTAGTATCTCTGGTAACATATTCAATTATTGCCTTATTTTCATAAGATGTTATTGCAATTATATTGATCTAGAAAGGGATTGAAATAATAGTTTACAATTTCTTTATGACTATTGTCACTAGTAAGTCATTTATATTCCATTGCTTAGTATAGCCTTCAAATGTCTTCTCTGCTGTAATACTTAATTTTTCAGCTCGTACTTCACTCATAATATAGTCCCTATGTCTTTCAACAAGTTTATGGTATTCATTTGGTATAATTATATTAACATCTATTTTCGCATCGAG
Source organism: uncultured Desulfurococcaceae archaeon (assembly GCA_964631195.1). Taxonomy (GTDB): domain Archaea; phylum Thermoproteota; class Thermoprotei_A; order Sulfolobales; family Desulfurococcaceae; genus CAZHDB01. The sequence continues at coordinate 2,837 of CAZVWZ010000010.1, read as the reverse complement.
TGGTAGATCAAGTTCTTTTCTCATTACTTGTATCCTTCTAATTAAATCCTTAGCTAGTCCAAGGCTTATCTCCTCTTCAGTAAGCCTTGTATCAATAGCTATACTACCCCATTTTCTTTCTTGAACTGCATAGCCAGCAGCGTATACTGGTATTATTTTTACATGCCTCTTCTCAATAATGACCTCGGAGTCATCTATCTTAAACGAATGCTTACCCTTAGCTATAAGATCCTTAGCAACGTGGTCCATGTTATTATTAATGTATTCAACAACTTTTCCTGTAAGTCTCTTAAATTCAGGCCCGAGAATACTATATATTGGTTCAACCCGGTAATGGATAAGCTCGCTGATCTCCTCAGGCCTCCGTATTTCTATTTCCCGAGAATTAGTTAACGATATTATGAGATCCTTATATTTGTTAGCTACAACTAAGATTCTTTCATCGTCACTATATATAATGACTTTTCTTATAGGTTGTCTGAGCTTAATACCAGCTTTCATGCGTGCTGCAGCAGAGGCTTCATATATCTCTTTAATAGCTTCCATATCATCCTCTAGCTTCTTGTCAATGAATTCTTCATCTATTCGAGGCCACTCTAGTAAGTGTATAGTTGGAGGCAGATCTCTTTCAGCAGATCTAATGAATTTTTGATATATAAGCTCCGTTACATGGGGTATAAATGGTGAGGTCAACACTAGCCACTTCTTTAGTACATAATATAGTGTTGCATAAGCAGCCATTTTATCAGGCACATTTTCTTCAATCCACACTCTGGGCCTTATCAGTCTTATATACCAATGACTAACGTCTTCCACAATGAATTTTCTAAGTTTGCGTGCAGCTTCGTGAACATAATATTTGTTTAGTGCATCTGTAACATCTTTAGCAAGACTGTTAATCCTAGATAATATCCATCTATCTTCAACATGTAAATACCCGGTATATTTGCTAAGATCATGTACAATAGGATCAAATTTATCTAAGTTCATGTATGTTGATGCAAACACATAGACGTTCCAGGCAATGCCAAGATCACGTTTAACTTCATCAATATTCTTCCATGAAAACCTTAAATCTTCCCATACAGTATTCTGGAGAAGCCATAGTCTAAGAGGATCACGTCCAGCGCGTGCAATAGCTTCATCAGTACCTACATAGTTTCCAAGACTCTTATGCATCTCTCTACCTTGTTCATCAAGAGCAAATCCATGTACTAATACAGCCTTGTAAGGAGCTCTATTAAATCCTAGTACACCTGCTCGTAAGAGGCTAAAGAACCATCCACGAATCTGATCATGTCCTTCAACAATAAAGTCTAGAACCACCTCATTCCGATCAAGTTTTTCTGGATGTGCACGAGCTGCATAAAATGATATACCACTATCAAACCATACATCCATAACATCTGGTACACGTTTCATAGGCTTACCGCATACAGGGCATTTAAGAACAATCCGGTCAATCCATGGCTTATGAAGCTCCTTAGGTCTCTCGCCACCAAGCTTTATAAGCTCTTTAACACTACCAACTACAACTCTATGGTTGTCCGGACACAACCATATAGGTAATGGTGTACCCCAGTATCGCTGCCTACTAATTACCCAATCTTGTAGATTATCAAGTATATGATACAATCGATCGAGAGCCCATCCTGGTATCCAATTAACCTTGTCAGCCTCCTCCTTAAGCTTATCCTTAAGCTTTGTGACACGTAGTATCCATTGACGAGTAGCACGTAGTACAACTGGTGTCTTACAACGCCAACATACTGGATATCTGTGTCTTATAGAACCACTATATAATAAGTATCTAAGTATTTTAAGATCTTCTATGATCTCTTGATTTGCTTCCCGAACATGTTTGCCAGCATATTTACCGGCTTCTTTAGTAAATTTACCCATATCATCTATAGGTGAAGCTATAAGATCAACATTGTATCTTTTAGCTATTACAAAATCCTCAAAACCATGTCCGGGGGCTCCATGAACTAAACCTGTACCTTCATAGAGGGTAACAATATCTGGGGCCATATATACTCTATGATATTTAGATAATTTCTTTTGAAGAGGAACAATGGTTTCAAGCGGATGTACATATTCTAGTCCGTCGAGTTCCTTGCCTAAGAACTCCTCTACTATAGTATAGTCCTTTATACCTAGATCCATTAATACATGCGTTAACCTAGCTTTAGCAAGAATGTATATTTCATCTTCTACTTTTACCTTAACGTATTCTGCTTCCGGATGTGCCATTACAAATGTATTAGCAGGCAGTGTCCATGGAGTAGTTGTCCAGATCAATAAATACTCCTTATCTCTGCCCTTGACAGGAAATTTCACATATATACTTGGATCCTCTAGCTCGTGATACTCGATCTCATATTCTGCAAGAGTAGTACTACAACGTGGACACCAATAGACAACACGATACTCATTATCTAGAAGCCCCAGATCATTAGCTTTCTTAATAAGCCACCAACCAGCTTCTATATATTCATCGGTCATTGTTAAATAGGGATTATTCCAGTCCATGAATACGCCGAGTTCTTTAAACCATTTTGTCATAGACCTTATATTATACTTTACAAGCTCCTTACATTTAGCTATGAAGTTCTCAATGCCGATCTTTTCCTCAATTTCTTTCTTAACTTTAATACTAAGTCTTTGTTCAACCTTAACCTCTATGGGTAGACCATGGCAATCGTATCCAGGGCGATCATATACTTGGTAACCATTCATTCTCTTAAAACGTAATACAGCGTCTTTCAAACTCTTATTCCAAGCAGTTCCAATATGCGGAATATCGCCAGAGGGATATGGTGGGCCATCGATAAATA